>NZ_JBFPDP010000012.1:0-133482 GCF_040830845.1 Sivoneniella epilithica UHCC 1019 | reverse complement strand
TATTGCCATCAGCCAAAGAAGCCTACGATCGCCATTGACTATAATTTGCTGCCTTCGGCTTAACCCGAACTGACGTTAATCTAATGATTGATCTATACACCTTCACCACGCCCAACGGTCGCAAAGCTTCCATCATGCTAGAAGAGGTGGAATTGCCTTACACCGTTCACAAAATTGACATTACCAAAGGTGATCAATTTACGCCGGAGTTTGTGGCAATCAACCCCAACAGCAAAATTCCAGCGATCGCGGATCGCGAAGCAGGCATCACGATATTTGAGTCGGGCGCAATTTTGATTTATCTTGCCGAAAAGACTGGGAAACTAATGCCAACGGAGCCTAAAAAGCGCTATCAGGTGTTGGAATGGCTGATGTTCCAAATGGCAGGCGTGGGTCCCATGTTTGGGCAGTTGAACCACTTCAAAAAGTTTGCACCCGAAAAAATTCCCTACGCGATCGCTCGCTACGAAAAGGAAACTCTGCGGCTTTATAGCGTGTTGGATCAGCAGCTAGCAAGCCACGAATTTATCTGTGAAGACTACTCCATTGTGGATATTGCCACCTTTCCTTGGGTCGCCACCTATGACTTTCAAGGTTTAACCCTAGATAATCATCCCCACTTAAAGCGCTGGTTTGAAGCGATTCAAGCGCGCCCTGCGGTTATAAGAGGAATGGCGGTTCCGGCATAAAGGCGCGATCGCCCATAACCAGTGAATTCAAGCGATCGCGAAGCTGAAGTAACAGAATAAATTGGAATTGATCAGCAGCAATCCTTAGCAATCGGGTTTCAATGTCATCTAGCAAAACCGATCCAGAAACCCTAATCAAGACAGTGGCAGCACTGACTCAAGCCCCTCAGTCAAATGAAATGAATCAAGTGACAGAACAACCGCGAGTCTTTAGAGTTGATGGGTTAAGAAGAGACGCGATCGCACAGGGCACAATCATTTGAAGCCGAATTTGAAGCCGAAGTAAGGAAAATTGCTGATTTGACGTAGTAACTGTGAAAGGTTATGAAAAATGGGCAAACTAAGTGCGGGTTGGTTGATCAATATGGTCATACTGGAGTGATCCCCCCTACTCTGTATCACTGACAGATGGGTTCAAAAGATAGGCTACTGTTGGCTAATAGTCCCCAATCTTATCCCCAATCTTGTCTGCGGGGTGCACCTGTTTGAGAAACACACTAGAAGCTTAGGATTTACTAATGACTGAAGGTTCTGTCGATAAACAGCCAGATGAACTGCTGCTTAAACAGTCCGAGTCCTTAATGAAACGAGTCGTTAAAGGCTCCGTTTGGACTTTGGGGGGATATGCAATTAGTCAAGTTGTTCGGTTAGGAAACAACTTTCTGTTAGCGCGCTTGCTCTTTCCTAAAGCCTTTGGGTTAATGGCGTTGGTTTACACCTTCCTCGTTGCCCTGCAAATGTTTTCAGATATTGGCATCAATCTCAGCATTATTCAAAATAAGCGTGGGGATGATCCTAAATTTCTCAACACTGCTTGGACAATGCAAGTCATTCGTGGCTTGGTTTTGTGGATTTGTGCTTGCCTCATTGCCATGCCAGCCGCTTCGTTTTACAAAGAACCCATGTTGCAATTTTTATTGCCAACCGTTGGATTTACAACCGTGATCGACGGATTGCTTTCAACTAACATGGCGACGGCAAACCGTCAGTTGTCACTGAAACGGCTGACTTTGCTAGATTTAGGCACTCAACTGATCGCTATGTTTGTAACGGTTGCGGGAGCTTGGATAGCGTATACCGCCAAAGCGCCCCAAGAACTGGCAGTGTGGGCATTAGTGTTAGGCACATTCACCAGTTCAATCATTAGAACGAGCTTAAGTCACACGATTATGGAAGGAATCCGCAATCGTTTTGATTGGGAGCAAGAGGCGGTGGGTGAAATTTTTCGCTTTGGTCAATGGATATTCTTTAGCACCGTGCTGACTTTCTTTGCATTACAGGGCAATAACTTAATTGTTCCCGGTTTGCTGGGCGTTGGCTTCTTTGGGGTTTTTACTCAGGCTCAAACCCTATCAAAGGCAGCAAATGAGGTGATCCAGGTTTTAGGACATCGGGTTTTGTTTGCCTCCTATTCTGAGTTGGCACGCGATCGCCCTGAACGGTTGCGTCCTGTTTTACGGCGATCGCGCCTCGCCTTGAACAGCATTAATTTGTTAGCTTGTTTATTTTTTATCTTCTTGGGTAAACCTTTAATCAATTTTTTATATGACAGTCGCTATGCCGATGCGGGCTGGATGCTGCAAATTTTGGCAGTGGGGGCAATGGTGACTGTTCTGGGCTACACCTATATGGATGTGTTAATGGCTCAGGGTCGAACATATTTCATGACAATGCTACTAGGCATCCAAGTTGGCATTCAACTGATGACGGTTTTTGGTGGCTACTATTTTGGCGGCGAATTTGGCGCGATCGTGGGAATCGCGGCAGTGGGTTGGTTTTTATATCCCATTCAGGCATTCGTCTTTGCCCGCTTGCATCTTTGGCAACCAGAGATTGATTTGCCGATTCTTGGCATTGCTTCTGTTATGGCAGCATTGGTGCTGATGCAAGTGATTTGATAAATTTTTCGCTTTCCTGGGCGATCGCCAACCCCGATCGCCCCACAATTAGCTCCTTTACCAACCGGATTTGCTCGACTTGTAATCGCTTCTATTTGAGAAGCGTTGGGATGTAGTTCACTTCCCGCAGGGTGGGCAAATTAATTGCACATCGCGTTATATCTTAATCTTTAGCGATCGCCTACGGAAAAGATGGAATTCCTAGCACTGGGCAGGGAAAGTCCCGTTCAAACTGCCTGACTAGCGGGTGATTAGAAGATTTGCATCCTAAAACTAAAACAGTTGCAGATTCCGCTTGAACCACTTGGCGAAGCTCGTCTGCTAAACTGCCAAACCGCAGATGGGTTTTGAGCGAACCCCGCCACTCATTGGCTAAATGACGCGCTTGCCACAAAATATGATCTGCCTGTTCAAACTGGTGCATTTGCCAATCAAAAGCACTGCACCTATCATCTTGAACCAATGGCAATTCAGCCACTAAGCTAGTCCTTGCTTTATAGATAGGTTGAACCTGAATCGATTCCCCGCAGTCATGCAGGGGCAATGAGTACACCGGATTCTCTGCTGGATCGGGGCGATCGAGTGGATCTAAATAGCAGACGCGATCGCGCCCCGCAGCGTTTCTATCCACCACATAAATGACCTGAACCATTACCGCCTTTTGAGTGGCTAGACGAGTTTGGTGAGCAATCCATAAGGTTAGATCCAGCGCAATTTGACTAGAGGGAGAAGCATCATAACCCACCAGAAGATTAATTTCATTGGAATTTAATAGCGTGTCGTCTGTTCCTGGATGCGGAACCAAAACCATTTGCCTTGCCATTTCAGGACAGCCCAGCGCATTTTCAAGTCGCGCCAGCATTGGAAGAATTTTCACAGTTTTTATCCTCTCACGGTCATTGTGTTTAACGAGAGGTGGGTCACAGCGACAAACAGGTTAAGGCTTCATACTTTGATCAAAATCAAGCATGACAATCCCATACACATACTTGTCAGGAGACACCAATGACCACGACTAGAGAAGCCTTAGCATTGGGCGCTCCTTCCATTGCCGACGGAGTTAGCTGACGGGCTAAGACTGGAAGGTGTCTCTCTTAACAAATCGTAAGATTCGCCCCAAATAAACCGGTTCCTCCGCTCTGATATTTGCACTGGTTCAGCATGATCAAAATCTGCTGTAACGCGGCACTCAGATTAGGCTACCCACTAGATTGACAGGTGAAGTTGATTGAAGATGCTGCTTGCCTGGTAACGTTTAGGAACCATTCCGCTAATTTATGGGAACTTGCTCTATAAAACTGCTACCTTCAAAACAAATCAGCCTTACGATGGATCGAATCCGTAATAATAGAGATACTCCGCTAATATAGCTTGCTGATTTTAAAACAGCTATGTTCCGTTGGAAGGGTTACATTAACCATAAACTATGCAAAACATACGATACAACGATCAATTTCTTGCACAGGGTTGGATATTTTGGGCGTGACTTCCCTTACCGCTTCAGGGCTTGACTTGAGCCAATTGTTTCCGTTTCACCTAGACGAGTTTCAGGAACGGGCGATCGCAGCCTTGGAAGCAGGGCGATCGGTAGTAGTGTGTGCGCCGACGGGTTCCGGCAAAACGCTGATTGGAGAATATGCCATATATCGGGCGATCGCCCGTGGACGGCGAGTTTTTTACACCACGCCCCTCAAAGCCTTATCCAATCAAAAGCTGCGAGATTTTCGCGAAATGTTTGGGTTTGATCAAGTGGGATTGCTCACTGGCGATATTTCCATCAACCGCGACGCGCCTGTGGTGGTGATGACGACTGAGATTTTTCGGAACATGCTCTACGGCACGCCTATTGGAGAAGTCGGCACCTCACTCACGAATGTGGAAGCGGTGGTGCTGGATGAATGCCATTATATGAACGATCGCCAGCGGGGCACCGTTTGGGAAGAATCCATTATCTATTGCCCTCCCGAAATCCAACTCGTTGCTCTCTCTGCCACGGTTGCCAACAGCGATCAACTGACCGATTGGATTCATCAGGTGCATGGACCCACCGAGTTAATCTATTCCGATTTTCGTCCTGTGCCCCTCAGTTTCCACTTTTGTAATCCTAAAGGCTTGTTCCCCCTACTGGACGATAGCCAAAAGCGGATCAATCCCCGGCTGAAGCCCAAGGGCGGCAAAATGGCAGGTCGGATGGGTGGCAGCCAGCGATCGCCCAAACAAGACAGCCCTTCTTTGCCCTATGTGGTGAGCCAATTGCAACAGCGGGATATGTTGCCTGCAATTTATTTCATCTTCAGTCGGCGAAACTGCGACCAGGCGATCGATCAAGTGCGTAACTTTTCGCTGGTCAATCCCGATGAAGCTGCGCGGCTAAAACAACAAATCGATGATTTTTTGGAACGCAACCCTGAAGCCGGACGAGCCGGACAAGTTGAGCCGCTCTATCACGGGATTGCTGCCCACCATGCAGGGGTGTTGCCTGCCTGGAAAGGCTTGGTCGAAGAACTATTTCAGCAAGGGTTGATTAAGGTGGTGTTTGCTACGGAAACCCTCGCAGCCGGAATTAACATGCCCGCTCGAACAACTGTGATTTCCAGCCTTTCCAAGCGGACTGATTTGGGACATCGCTTACTCAATGCGTCCGAGTTTTTGCAAATGGCAGGACGAGCCGGGCGACGCGGCATGGATGTCCAAGGCTATGTTGTGACGGTGCAAACGCAATTTGAAGGCGCACGGGAAGCGTCCTATTTAGCCACAGCGGGAGCCGATCCGCTGGTGAGCCAGTTCACGCCGAGCTATGGCATGGTGCTAAATCTGTTGCAAACTCACAGCTTGGAAGAAGCACAGGAGTTAATCGAGCGCAGTTTTGGGCAATATCTCTCGACACTCTATTTGCGCCCTCAACAGGAGGCGATCGCCCAACTGGATGCCGAACTTGCCCAACTGGATGCCCAGATTGAATCGGTGGATTGGAACCTATTGGGGCAATATGAAAAGTTGCAAGAGCGCCTCAAAGAAGAACGCCGCTTGTTGAAAATTTTGCAGCAGCAGGCAAATGAGGTGCGATCGACCGATATGGGAATGGCGCTGTCTTTCGCCGTTGCCGGAACGATTATTAGCCTGAAAAGCTCCCAAAATGGAATGTTTCACCTCCTGCCTGCCGTTTTAGTGATGAAAATTGCGGGATCAGGGCAGTTTCCTTACCTGGTTTGCCTCGGTAAAGACAATCGTTGGTATATCGCCACCGTGGGCGATGTCGCAGATTTGCGCGGCGAGATTCCTCGGATGATGGGAGTAGATGACTTAGCTCCGCCATCTGACATGTCTCCGAAACCGGGGCAAACTCGTAAAGGCGATGAACAAACCGCAGCGATCGCCCAAAAAATTCCCCCCGCCCCTGAGATAGCAGATCATGCCCCCGAAGTCCACACCCAACAACAGCGGATGCAGAGTGTAGAAGCTGAACTTCACGCCCATCCTGTGCATCAATGGGGCAATCGCGCCACTATCCAAAAGCGCCAAAAACGCATGACCGCGATTCGTGAAGAATTGCGCGATCGCCGAACCAAACTCGATCACCAAGCTCATCGCTACTGGGAAGCCTTCCTCGACCTCATCGACATCCTGCGCGACTTTGGCTGCTTAGATGATCTCATTCCCACCCCTCTAGGACAATCCACCGCTGCCATTCGCGGCGATAACGAACTCTGGCTCGGTTTAGCCTTGACCTCTGGTGAACTCGGAGCGCTCGCCCCCCATCACCTTGCCGCAGCCTGTGCCGCCCTGATTACCGAGATGTCTCGCCCCGACATGTGGACTCACTATCAGATTCCTAGAGAAGTCGAAGAAGCCTTAAATGGACTTCGCACGATTCGGCAGCGCGTGTTTCAACGACAGCGGCGGCTTCAGGTGGTGCTACCCGTGTGGTTAGAATACGAATTTGTTGGCATTGTGGAACAGTGGGCGCTGGGCATTGAGTGGACAGAGATTTGCGCTAACACCAGCCTCGATGAAGGCGACGTAGTACGAATCCTGCGCCGCACGTTAGATTTCCTTTCCCAAATTCCCCATGTGCCCCACTTGCCGAAGGAACTGAAACGCAACGCGGTGAGAGCTATTCAACTGATCGATCGCTTCCCCGTGAGTGGCGCGGTGGAGTAAAGGTGGAGGTGGGTGAAAGAGAGGGGCGATCGCTGCAAGTTTCTCGGTTCAGACGTAAAATGCCTTGAAAGCTAGTTGATCCAATCAATATTTTTCTCTTGTTAACTACTATTTGATGTGGTCTAGCATTGATCGATAGTGGCGGTATCATGCAGGGCATACTGAAAACGCCGATTCGCGATCGCGGAGTTTTTGACAGCAGATATGAAGCAAGCGGCACATCAGGGGATTCATCCAGTATCTTCACCGTCTCACTTACAAGCTTTCTTTGACTGTTCTAGCGAGGTCATCATTGAGCATGACCCAGCACTTCGATGTCTAGCGATTAATCCAGCCGGAGTCGCGCTGTTGCAACTCTCGCCGCAGGATTTTATTGGCAAAACCAGCCAAGAATTTATTGATCATCAGCTAGACCCTTTGCCGCATCGATCGTTCTTTCAAGCGCTATCAGCTTGCCTCGAACAGGTGTTACAAACGGGGGAGCGGGTTCAGTCCCTTCATGAACTAACTGGGAAGCAGGAGACTCGTTTTTATGAGTTTTCCTACACGCCGATTCACGATGACACAGGCATTGTTGCGATCGTCAGCTTAGGACGGGAGGTCACCGCTGCTCAGATACGGCAAAAACAGATTGACCAAGTATTACGCAGGGCGCAAACTCGGCTGTTGTCGTTAATCCGAACAATTAACGCCTGCAATATTGCCCACGAATCGCTACGGCAGCGAGAAGCAGTACTGCAAACCATTTTGGATAATATGCCTCAATACATTTTTTGGAAAGATTCTCAGTCAGTGTATCAGGGCTGTAATCGTCAGTGGGCAGAGTTAGTAGGCATTGCTGAAACTCACGAAATTGTGGGTAAAACAGATTACTCCTTTGCCTGGAGCCGCGAAGATGCTGACAGCTATCGGGCATTTGATCAAGATGTGATCCTCAGCGGAATACCCCACCTGCATGTCTTGACTTCGCGGTTGCACAGGAATGGAGAGCAGCTTTGGTTTAACGGAAACAAAATTCCAATCCAGGGAATCGATGGTGAGGTGATAGGAATTCTTTGTATGTTTGAAAATATCAGCGATCGCCACCGAGCAGACGAACTAAATAAAAGCGCCGAACTGCTGCAACTGGTGTTAGACAATATTCCCCAAGCCTTATTTTGGAAAGATAGAGAGTTAGTCTATCTGGGTTGCAATCGCAACTGGGGCAGGGCGGCAGGTCTTGAAAACCCGCTAGAAGTTGTGGGTAAAACGGATTACGACCTGATTTGGAAAGAAGAAGCTGATCTATATCGCGAACAAGATCGTCAGGTTATGGAAACAGATACGCCGGTTTTGCACCTGATTGAACACCGTCATAATGCTAATGAACAGGAAGCCTGGATTGATGTGAATAAGATCCCGATTCATGATGCTGAAGGTAATGTGATTGGCATCTTGGGCACGATCGAAGATATTACTGAACGCAAACTGGCTGAAATTGCCTTACAAAAATCGGAAGCTCAGCTACGACAGCAAACTGAACAATTGGCGCAAACGCTGCGCGATCTACAACAGGCACAGGCACAGCTTGTTCAAACTGAAAAGATGTCTAGTTTAGGGCAGTTGGTGGCGGGAGTTGCCCATGAAATTAATAATCCAGTCAACTTTATCTATGGAAACGTCAACCATGCCCATGATTACACGCAAGATTTACTCAGCTTGATCGAGCTTTATCAGCAGCATTACCCCAACCCAGTGCCCGCAGTGCAGCAAGAAATTGAGGCGATCGACCTGGATTTTTTGTTGGAAGATTTGCCTAAGAGCCTGTCTTCGATGAAATTGGGGGCTGAACGGATTCAAACGATTGTCTTGGCGCTCCGCAACTTTTCGCGCATGGACGAGGCAGCGGTAAAAGTGGTGGACATTCACGAAGGAATCGATAGTACGCTGATGATTTTGCACAGCCGTCTTAAAGGCAGTCATGCTGCTCCTGAAATCAGCGTCATCAAAGAATATGGCAACCTGCCGAATGTGGAATGCTATGCAGGGCAACTCAATCAGGTGTTTATGAATATTTTGGCGAACGCGATCGATGCCGTAGAAGAAAGTTCTCATCTCTCAAGTTTAAGTTTTCAATTGGCACCATCCACCCAAAACTCAAAAGCGCTAAACGCCGCTGACGCGAACAAAATTCAAGATATCTCCTACGGAGACGCTACGCAAACAAAACTCAAAACTCAAAACTCTCCTGTGATTCGCATCCGCACGGAAGTTACCGACCATCAGCAAGTGCGAATCTGCATTGCTGACAATGGATTGGGCATGACAGAAGAGGTCAGCACTCGACTGTTTGATCCATTTTTTACTACTAAAGCAGTGGGCAAAGGAACCGGACTAGGACTTTCTATTAGCTATCAAATTGTTGTGGAGCGGCACAAAGGCAGCTTGCGGTGTTTTTCAGAGCCAGGGCAAGGCTGCGAATTTTGGATTGAGGTGCCTATCACTCAACCGATATCAGAAGACAGTCAGTCCCTGAATGGGGAGAACCCTATTGCTCCACCATGCGACCTTGCCCCCGAAAACTAACACCCGATTTCTTTAATTCTGCCAACCGCGCCAAGGATTAATTTCTACTGCCCCTTCTGGGGGAGTAAATACTACTTTATAGAGAGCAAGAGGTTCTTGAACTGGTGCAGTATTGCTATCGGTAATCAATTTGCCCAGCTTGCTCAGTGGAGTCTCTTGAGCATAGCGGGCAGCCGCATCGTTTTCGGCGCTGTAGTCAACCACGGTGCCATCTTCTTTAACCCGCACCTTGTAAATGAGGTCTTCGCTAAACTTGGGGGTCGTCGCCCAGCTTTGATTAATTTGGCTCCGTAGTTTTGGCAGAATTGCTTCTAATTTAGCGGATTCTGTGATTTCCGTAATGCCTGTAATGGGTGAGGTCATCGCCTGTTTCCAAGGGGTGACCTCTAAACTGCCGTTGGGTGTGAAGACTACTTTAAACCGGGCAAGGGGATCGGTTGCAGGGCGATCGCCCTGACGAGCCACCAAACCCAGCAAAGGTGTTTTAGCCGCATTATCCAAAGCGGCTGAATTTATTGGCTTGTAGCCCAAAATTTCACCATCCTTGCCCACGCCAACCTGATAAGTTAAGTCTTGAGTAATAGCAGATTTGGTTGTCCACTGTTGCTCAATTTTTCCACGGAGTTGCTTGCTTAGTTGCTCTAAGGTTGCACTATCTGTAAGTTCAGGAGCCGCTACCAATGCTGCTTCCAGCTTTTGCAGATCGATAGCAGGGCTAGGGCTGGGGCTTGAACTGACCGCACTGGCGCTAGGCGATGGAGTAGGCTGCCTCGTGGCAGTGGGCGATGCGGGTGTCGCGGGAGTCAGCGAGTTTGCGGTCTCGCCCGATCGCACGGGGTACAAATCTTTTGGCGGTTCCACTTTAGGGAAGGGCATCAGTGAAAAGGCGAAGGCTGCTGCTGCTAAGCTAGCCACCCCGATCGCCGCTGGCACCACTTGCTTTGTAACAGGTTCAGTTTTAGCAATTTCTTTGCGCGATAGGGGTTTCAGGTTCAGCGATAAATTAGGCAGCGTTTGCGTGTCTGCCAAAAGTTGATCGATCGCTTCAACCAAGTCAAACAATTCGACCGTACTGAGGTCAATCTGGGTTGGGCTAGGCGTGGTGATGTTCGTGCTGCTATCCAATACCACGGGCGATCGCAGGCTAAGGCGATGGGTATTGTCGTTCACCCGTTCAAGCTGCACCAGTCCAGTAGCCGCCTGCTTGGGCACCCTGGTTGCGTGTAACCCACTCAAAAACTCTTGCGCGTATTGACTCACCACCGCAACTAAACTTTCTAAAAATTCCCGTCCTCCAGACCAAGGCTTTTCCAATCGCGCCAACCGACATTCCGCGTTGATCAAAATAGACAGCAACGGACGAAATTCAGTGGAGTTGAGCAACAAATTGTCACTAAAGCCTTCTAGCATCAAGCTACAGTTGGGCAGGCTATATAAACGCTGAATGGTTGTCATGCTACTTCTCCGTCAAACAAGCTGAACCAAAATCGCTGAATTCCATAGGTGCCTGTGCAGAATAAAAGCTCAGACAGGAGGTTGAGAGCAAGCTGATTTAGCTTTTCATCCGAGTAATTATCAGCGACAGCCGCACGGCGGGGATTCATTCGCGATCGAAAATGGGCGCGAAATCGCTCTAGATAGTCATTGAGTCGGAAGTGATGTTCCATGGACAACTGCTTTTCAGTCAATTGATCATGGGCAATGAGTAATTGCCGAATCAACACCGTTAATTGTCGTGCCAGAGAACAGCCTACAATAACCAGCGCTTTAGCTTCCGTTAAGGTTAAGTCTCGGCGTTGGTTATGACGGCGTAACGGATTGGTGTTCCGTAAGCGCCAAAGCACGACCCGATCCTTAATAATTTCGTCCAGTTCTAGCTCTTTTGAAGTCTGCAAAATGGCTTCTGAACCATCAAGCTCTAAGGCTTCGATCGCGAGTAGCAACAGATCGATTTCTATCCGGGCACGCCGAGGACAGGTTTGATCGGGAATTGGAGGATCGGGCAAACTACCCAAGATAACGGGTGCGGAAGACTGGACGAGTGGACTATTCAACTGCATCACGCTCACAAAAGACGTTGTTTCTTACTAGCTAGCACAAACTGGATATAACAAGGCGCTCAGTCGCATTCTATCGAAATCAGTGCATTTTCAGGATAATTCTACTCTCGCGGTTGATGACAAGATCATTCAGGATGACTTAGATTAGTCTGGAGTTTGGTGCAGCGGTAGTTCAAGCACAAAGCGGGTCAGGCGATCGCGACTGGTGGCTTGAATACTTCCTCCGAGCGGCTCCACCAGTTTTTTAACCAGCGCCAATCCCAGCCCGGTTCCACCATGTTTCCACGGATCATTGTTTGGAATCCGATAAAACTTATCAAAAATATGGGTGAGTTGCTCCGGCGAAATTTCTACCCCGGAATTGGTGATTTGAAAACTCCAGCGTGGTTCAGCAGGCGCGATCGCGCTCTGTGCGCCATAGCCGTATGCTGTAGAGGCTGGCAATATCTGCTGATTTTTGCTGAGCATCGCACTAGTTCCCTGAAAAGTATCTTGGCTCAAAGCGGTTGCTTTTGGCTGGATTAGCTGAACGGATAAGGTGATTGTCTCACCAGTCGGTGTGTATTTACAGGCGTTACTCAGTAATTCACTCAAAATCCGCTCCAGCCGGGAAGAATCGGTGATGAAAGGGGGCAAGTCGGGGGGCAAGTCTAGCTGAAAGAGTTGGTTTTGGCTGTGGGCACGTTCCAAAAAGGGCTGCACCAACCTGAGTATCCAGGTGGCAAGGTCTACCGTTTGCCAGGTGGGGATATCTGCCCCAGTTTCTAGCCGAGAGAGATCTAGCAAATCATTAATCAAGCTGATCTCTCGCTGGCATTCATTTTTTAAGATTTGAAAATATCGACCCAAGGGGCTAGAAGGATTATCGAGCAAATGCTGGCTTTCCAGGTTGATTTCTAACATTTGGGTTGCCAGTTTGATGTTAGAGATTGGCGTTCGCAGTTCGTGGGATACGGTACTCAAAAAATCGTCTTTGAGGCAATTCAAGGTTTCCAATGCTTCCACTTGAGCTTGGGCTTTTTGGTAGAGTCTGGCTTGCCGAATAGCGATCGCGCATTGATTGGCAACCTGCTGCACCAGTCGAATATCCTGATCATTGAAAGCCCGATGTTTTTGACTCACCAGCCACAAATCCCCTAGCACCCCTTGATCATCTAAAATGGGGCAGGCAAGCATGGCAACATGCCCTCGAAGCGGATTGGGCACCAATGAGCAAAATTGGAAATAATATCCCTGAAGCAATTGGCGATATCCTTCAGGAAAATTATCCATAATCACCGTTCGCCCTTGCAAAGGCACCAGAGAATCGGTGTATTCGTAAGAAACTTTGGACGTGCGGTTTTCTAGGTCATAAAGCGCGGCATTGCACCCAGTTACCCCAATGCCGATCGCCAGTTCCCGCACGGCGGTTTGCAAAATTTGGTCTTCATCCAAATTGTCCCGCACACGATCAGTAATCCGCTTTAAGGTGGCTTCAAATTCTGAGGCAAGCTGTAACTCTGCCGTGCGAATTTGTACTTGGCGTTCTAGTTCAGCGTTGGCGCGCTGCACCTGCTGATAAATTTCTGACTGTTCAATAGATCGGTTAACCTGAGACGTTAATTGTTTTAAACCGTCAATTTCAAAGGCTGTCCAAGGACGAGGCGCGCAGCAGTGATGAATCACCAGTAGCCCCCACAGTTTCCCTTGGTGCAAAATGGGTAGGGTTAAAATAGCCCGCACCTGAAGAGTTTTTAAAAAGGTGACATAGCAGGGAGTCAAATTAGCGATGTGAATATCTGCGATCGCCTTAATTTGTCCTTGTTGATAAAAGCTCTTGGACTTCGCAAAACAGGGATCTTCAAAAATTTGACCGATGAGAGTCTCCCAACCTAGAGCAATAGATTCGGATAAAATCATGCCGCTCCAGTTCGGACGAAACCGAAACACTCCCACGCGATCGGTTTGCAAAAATTCACGAACGCCGTTGACATATAGGCTAAAGATTTCTTTCAAATCAAGGGATTCGCGAATTTGATTTGCAATTTGGGTGAGTCGCTGAGTCTGTTCTGCTTGCTGTTGCCGAATTGCTTCTACCTGTTTTTGGTCTGTAATGTCTTCAATCACATACAGCACACTAGGAGACTGATTTTCTTGAGGCTGGTTTTCTTCAATGAGCGGCACTCGCACAATTTTCAGAGTTTTGTGTTTTTCAGTGGAGTGTTCGAGGGTTTCTTCGACCGTTGTTTGAATTTCTTGCTGCACTATGACGCGATCGCACGCTTCCAGGCGATCAGCTAAAGTCAGCGGTAAAAAATCATGCAGGGTTTTGCCAATAATCTGTTCCGCAGCGATGCCAAATAGGACTTCTGCCTGTTTGTTCCAGAACGCGATCGTGCCATTTTGCCCTGCTTTAACAAAAACAGCGGTAGGAAAATGCTGATATAGGCGTTGCGCTAAATCGTGAGAAGCAGCGTGAGGTTTAGTCACAGAATCGTGAGAAGCAGCGTGAGGTTTAGTCACAGATGGCAATAGTGGCGGTTCAACCAAGACGATGATTCTCCAATATTGGGGTTAGGCAAACCACTATTCAACCGTTGATTTGCTGAATGCTGGTGGCTTATAGTTTGGCAGCCCGAATTCTCCCTAGTATTGACCGTAAGAGATAGTTTTTATCTCTCAGTTCGAGCAAGTTTCAACGAACGGTTTCGTTTCTTCCTGATCTTTCTCCTGATGGATGGTCGCTCTGTTAAGGCTAACCATTTGCGATCTTTTATGCCACCCCTAAATAATTAGATGATTGCCGATTTTTTGGTCATTCCCTCATAAATCTGTTGAGATTTTGGCTTGATGTTTTTGATGCTGTATGCCGCTCTACATGTCGCACGCTTGTAACGAGGGCAACCGAGAGTCTATTAATCGATCCAACCAGGCTTCTAGATAAACTTGATTGGTTTGCTGCTGGTCAAGGTCGGCTGTGTCGATTGGGTAAGGCATTAATCCCAGGATGGCAGCAGTCGTCACACAAAACATAGATTTTTGAAAACTAACGCAGATCAGCACTCGTAGGTCTTCTTCGCCTCTGGGCGATCGCCGATAAATTTGGTGTAAATAATCTGGCAAATAGTGACGCATATCCTGCATCAGCAGCGTGGGAGGAATGCCCGCCCCGCCAATCGGTAAGGGATCGGCGTACAGCGCCCCATAGTTGAAGCGGCTGGGATCGGGAGAAATTTGGCAGGCTTGGGCATTGTAGGAGATGGTGCCCATGAAGGGAAACGAGCGGAAAAAAACCGCTTCAATGTAAGGCACACCCGTATCCATCAAGAAGGTGAGTCCGGCAGATTTAGGAATAATCTCATAGTCTTGGTCGCCAATTTTGACGGTGTAGGTGATGGGTTGATTGGCGGCTTTCACTAGCTCTGCCAAAACATGGGCAACGACATCGGGAATGGTTTTAATTTCCCCTTGATCGTAGCGATCGGACAAGCTGAGAAACATGGCGCTCATCACGTTCCAAAACTGCCCTAGGGCGCTGTAATAGGCTAATTGTCGAATTTGTTCTGGCAAAAATTCAGGGAATAGGTTAGAAAGTCCCTGCATCAAAAAGTTACCCTTGAGCTTTGCCGCGATCGCTTGCTGTGCACGCTCCCTAAACTCAGAGGTATCTAAATAAGCGTCTAGCTTGCCGCCGCCGTGATACATCATGGCTTTCATACAGTATTCGGCAAATTCGTAGTTAATGCGATCGTGTCCCCAATGCTTAAGCAGCTTGTTGAGCGACACTTCGCCATTGAAATATTTGAAAAATGGAAAAAGCTCCAAAAACTGATGCTCTGAAATGTAAGTGAGATTTCTCCAATAGGCATCTAGCACAATGCCATAGCTTTTGAGGATGCCAACGACCTCAATCACATTTTCTGGCGAATCGGGCAGCAATGCGCCTCCCGCCTGCATCTGATGAATAATCTCAATTAAGGGATGGCTAGGCTTAACGGTTTTGGGAGCGATCGTCATGTTCATATTGAAGATGCTGAAGAGTAGTTAAGATAAGTGCCTTAGAGAGCAGTTGCGACAGAGGTAGAGTGAAAAACTGGCGCTAAAATTGCAGTGGGCTTGGGCAGTGGTGAAACTTGCGGAGCAGTTGCGATGCGTGAAATGCTCCCTGCGGAAGTCGCTGAGGCGGGGGCAAGCAGTGCTGTTGTCGTCTCGCTCCAGTACACCAACCAATTTGGCTGCAAACCTAAGACTACGATCAACAGCGCTAGGGCAAAGGCAGGTAAACGCTCTGACCAATAGACTCTGGGTAAATTAGCAAACTGGTCAGGCAAACGCCCAAAAAAGGTGCGGTTCACCAGCAGCAGAAAGTAGACGGCTGTTAGCCCAGTTCCGATCATAGAAATGAGCGTTTGCACTGGAAAAACCGGGAAACTGCCCCGGAAGATCAAAAACTCGGAAATAAACCCCATCATGCCTGGAATTCCGGCACTTGCCATCACTCCTATGACCATGAGGGAGCCAATAATGGGCATCCCTCGCTCAGGACTGAGCAACCCTCGTAAAATGGTAATGTCGCGGGTGCCTGTCTTTTTATAAACTACTCCCACCAGCAAAAACAGCATGGCAGAAATCAGACCATGGCTCACCATTTGAAACACAGTGCCCAAAATACTCAAGGGGGTGGCAGCGGCTCCAGCGAGTAAAACATAGCCCATGTGTGCGAGAGAACTGTAAGCCACCATTTTTTTCATATCGATCTGGGCGATCGCGGTAAATGCACCATATAGCACACTCACCACCGCCCAAATTGCTAACCAAGGCGACAGCAATGTCCAAGCTTCAGGCAGTAACCCTAGCCCAAACCGCAATAACCCGTAAGTGCCCAGCTTGAGCAGCACACCTGCCAGCAGTACCGAAATTGGAGTGGAAGCTTCCACATGGGCATCGGGTAACCAAGTGTGAAAAGGGAAAAGCGGAATTTTGATGCCAAAACCCACTAGCAGAAGACCCAGCAATACACATTGGGTAATCAAGGGCAACGCTTCAGTATGGATTCCTGCATAATCAAACGTGGAAGCCTGACTCAGCCAAACGATTCCTAAAAATGCTGCCAGAATCAGAATGCCTGAGACAGCAGTGTAGATCAAAAATTTGGTTGCCGCATAGCTCCGTTGAGCGCCGCCCCAAATCGCGATCAAGAAGTACAGCGGAATTAACTCCAACTCGTAAAACAGGAAAAATAATAGTAAGTTTTCTGATAGAAAGGCTCCAGCCACACCAGTGTTGAGTAGCAGCACCAGAATATAGTACAACCGAGGACGCTGAATCGATTTTTCTGTACTATAAATCGCGATCCAGGTCAGCAACCCATTTAAAACCAACAATGGCAGGGATAATCCATCGAGTCCAAGCCGATAATTTAGTCCCAGCGGCTCAATCCAAGGCACCAATTCTTGAAACTGGGAATGGAGGCTGATTGAATCAAACTGGATCACCAAGACGATTGACAACACAAAGGTAATTGCGGTTGTAATCAGGGCAACGAGCCGAGACGAATTGGGGGGCAGCGATCGCGCGATTCCTGAAACAACTCCTACAGAAATCTCTGGTTTATCAGTTCGCGGCAACAGTCCAATTAAGACGGCTCCAAGTACGGGGAACCAAACTAGGGCACTGAGCATATCAGGAGAAAATAAAGAATAAATGAACTGGTTTAGGTCAAATAATAAACAATAGATGGGTAAAAGAGTTAAGCAGTATCTACTTCTAAGTCTCTACTCGTTTACCTCTTCACCTTGGGCTAGCATTTCTTTCAAACTCACCAGAGACGATAAGTCAGGAGAACTCCTAAGACACTAACCCCGGTCAAAATCGTGAATAGATAAAACTGAGATTGCCCGGAAGCACTATATTTCAAGCTTTCACCACTGAAAATTGAAGCGCTGCCAACAAAGTTGACGAAGCCATCTACCACCACGCGATCGCACCATGCGCTTAGCTGCGACACCCTAGCCACAAATCCAACTACCGTAAGGCGATAAAGCTGATCCACATAAAAGTCATATGCCAATAAATCTTGAATTAACTTGAATGGCATTTGAACCGGACGAGACCAGACGCGAGTAAACGGAACGAAACACCCAGCAAGGAGACCACACAAGCCGGATAGCATGAGCAGCAAGACAGCACCATGATTGATATATGCCCAATCGGGAAGCAGCGAGAGTCGCTGTAGTACGGCGGGAACTAACAAAGTCATGATGGTTAGAGATACCATCGGTACTGCCATTGTCCAGGGTACTTCTGGAGCGCGTCGAGTTTTGATCTGAGGATGACCCAAAAAGACCAGCCGAAAAACACGGGTCAAGTTAAAAGCGGTTAATGCATTCACTAACAGCACCACAACCACTAGCCAGGGGTTGTCATACCAAAACGCATTCATTCCTTCTCGCAGCGCCCAAAAGCCACCCAACGGAAACAGCCCTACCAAGCCAGCACTGCCTACCAAAAATGCGGTGGTAGTTGCCGGCATTCGGGACCATAATCCACCCATTTCGGTGACATCCTGAGTGGCGGTGGTGATGATGATGGAACCAACACTCATAAACATCAGAGCTTTTGCGATCCCATGAGTAAAGAGGACAAGCAGGGCAACATCAGTCCACTGCATCCCTACGGCAATAAATACTAGCCCTAAATAGGCACTGGTGGAATGGGCGAGGGCACGTTTAATATCAATTTGGGCGATCGCCACTAAAGAAGCACCGATCGCGGTCATCGTCCCCATAACCACTAGGGCAATAGATGCCACAGGAGACAAAATCAAGATCGGCTGGAGCTTAATTAATATATAGGCTCCGCAAGAAACCACTACCGAATTTCGCAGAATAGAGGCTGGGTTGGGTCCTTCCATGGCTTCATCCAGCCACAGGTGAAGCGGAAACTGCGCGCACTTTCCGGTTGGTCCTGCGATTAGCGCTAAGCCTAACAAGGTGGCTATAGTTGGGGGCAACAGTGCCGTTTCAGACCATTCGTATAAGTCTACAAAGTTCAGCGATCCCGCAAAGGTGGCTAGCGTCACCACTCCCATCAGCAACAGCACATCCCCGACTCGTTTGGTCAGAAACGCATCTCGTGCAGCTGTCACCACCAACGGCTGAGCGTACCAAAATCCCACCAAAAGATAGGTAGACAGCGTTAGGGCTTCCAATAGGGCGTAGGACAGAAACAGCGAGTCGCTGAGCGCTAAACCTGTCATGGCAGCTTCAAAAAAGCCCATTAGGGCAAAAAACCGAGCGATCGCCCAGTCTTTCTCCATATAGCCTAAGGAAAAAATCTGAGCTAAAAGACTAAGGACTGTAACCAGTTCAGCAGCGCCTAAACTTACTGAAGACAGATCAATTGCGAAGGTCAGATCAAGATCAGCAGCATGAAACCAAGGAAGCAGAATTAGCTGCGGATCAAAACGCAGACTTGTCCGAAACGCGATCGTTCCATGCACTACCGCTACCAAGGTCATCAAAATATTGAAGTACGCAGCTGGACGAGGACCTGTTCGACGAACATATCCAATTGACCAAGGCAGCGTTAACACCGCTCCTAGCAATCCATAGATTGGAAGACACCAGCTTGTTTGCAGTAGAAACTCGCCCATCCAGACAGCCTTCTTAAGTAGTTTATGGTGACAAACTATGGCAACAAAAAACTGAACGCACTCTATCTAGTGTCAAAAATCAGTGACCTGAGCCTTAGCAAATCTTAATTAAGATTTAATCTATCTTGTAATTCCCTAACCATATCAATGTTTCTCCAGGAAAAACAATCTTAGCGAACTACAAACTTATCTGTATAAATGTAACTTATATCTACGTAATGTTTTCTTAAACATTATTTGAAAAAAAGTCTAGGCTACTAAAAGCTTAATTGCCGTGAAATTGGATGGGCGATCGCGCTGATATAATCCCTAATTAAGACCTTAAAACGTTGATGGACTTAAATTTCAGCGCTGTAAATCCATTTTTTAGAGAGACAAAAGATAACGCACAAAATGTGAGAAAATCCATATCAAGGTTGAAATAGTGGCAAAAATTACAACTCCACTAATTTGATAAGCTTCTCTGATGTCCAAGATTTGCAACTATCATTGGTCTTTATATTGCATAAGTGTCGGTTCCGCCTCTATGCTTGTTATGCCTAGTGAAAACCTCGACAAGCCTTGGAATAGTGGGATCTCCGTCAAAATTTTCACTCTTGTTCAAAATGATTAGTTTCACTTATCAGGAGACTAAGGATGCCGATTGCAGTTGGAATGATTGAAACCCGGGGTTTCCCGGCAGTTGTTGAAGCCGCAGATGCCATGGTGAAAGCCGCTCGCGTCACATTAGTAGGATATGAAAAGATCGGCAGCGGTCGCGTCACAGTGATTATTCGGGGTGACGTGTCCGAAGTCCAAGCTTCAATAGCCGCTGGTGTTGAAAACGTGAAGCGAGTCAATGGAGGTGAAGTTCTTTCCACTCACATCATTGCTCGTCCTCACGAAAACCTGGAATATGTTCTACCCATTCGCTACACCGAAGCAGTAGATCAATTTCGCAGCTAACGCTTAAGCACTGCAACTCCGTTTTCGGGCGGCAGAAGTGGGTTCAAGTTTGTTTAGTCACATCACACAGTTGTTTAAAGTTTATTTGGAAGGGAATTTATACAATGGCAATCGCAGTTGGAATGGTTGAAACCCTGGGTTTCCCAGCAGTAGTCGAAGCAGCAGACGCAATGGTAAAAGCGGCTCGCGTTACCCTAGTGGGCTATGAAAAAATTGGCAGTGGTCGCGTGACGGTCATTGTTCGTGGGGATGTTTCTGAAGTGCAAGCTTCTGTGGCAGCCGGTATTGAAAACGTGAAGCGGGTTAACGGTGGGCAGGTTCTTTCCACTCATATCATTGCTCGCCCTCATGAAAACTTGGAGTATGTTCTGCCTATTCGTTATACCGAAGCAGTAGAGCCATTCCGTGAGAGCGTCAGTGGTATTCGTCCTCTTAACCGCCCCTAACGCCGAATGCAGATTGCCAGAGTTCTTGGCACGGTTACCAGTACGCAAAAAGAACACTCTCTCAGGGGTATTAAGTTCCTCGTCCTTCAATTTATTGATGATGATGGGGAACCGCTTCCTGGGTATGAGGTTGCAGCGGATAACGTCGGTGCCGGTATTGATGAATGGGTGTTAGTGAGTCATGGTAGTGCTGCTCGTCAAGTCTCAGGAAGTGAACAGCGTCCTGTTGATGCAGCAGTGATTGCCATTATTGATACGGTTAGCCTCGAAAATCGGCTTCTCTACAGTAAGCGAGATCAAGATCGCTAGTGTAAACACAGCGTCTTATCCAAGGTGTTTATGTGTCGGATTTTGGTTTGCCAAACTCAGATTCTGTTCTACGCTTCGCTTCAAGTATTGACATAGGCTGTAACGCTAACTCACTACGGTTTCAGTTTGGAGAGTTTGATTCTATGGTAGCCCGTGTTTATGCGGATGCTCCGACATCTCATGCAGACCTAGTCAATGATCAGGTGGATGTAACGGCTTATATCCATTCATTCTCTAATGTAATGGGGGATGTTCGGGTGGGTGCCAATGTTGTCATTGCACCGGGTGTTTCTATCCAAGCAGACAAGGGGAATTCGTTCCGAATTGGTACAGGGTCTAAAGTTCAAGATGGTGTGGTGATTCACGGGCTAGAGCAAGCTCGTGTGGTTGGGGATGATGGCAATTCCTATTCTGTTTGGATTGGGCAAAATGCATCTATTGCGCATATGGCATTGGTTCATGGACCTGCTTATATCGGAGATGGATGTTTTATTGGGTTTCGTTCAACGGTATTCAATGCTCGAATTGGACGCGGCTGCATTGTCATGATGCACGCTCTGGTTCAGGATGTGGAAATTCCACCGGGAAAATTTGTGCCTTCGGGGGCAATTATTACCAGCCAACAACAAGCAGATCAGCTACCCAATGTCCGGGAGTCTGATCAACAGTTTGTGATTCAAGTGATGGGTGTGAATGATGCGCTGCGATCGGGCTATCACTCTGCCGAAAGTGTAGCTCCTGTAACGTCATTTCAAGAAAAGAAAAACCAGTCTACCGCAACTAACTTGGCAGGTGAGGGCGGTGAATCTCACAGCCGTCTTACAAAGGGAGGAAGTATGGATACAGAGGTCGTGGGTCAAGTGCGTCAACTGTTGGCGCAGGGATATCGGATCGGAACGGAACATGCGGATAAGCGACAGTTTCAAACGGGTTCCTGGAAAAGCTGTGCGCCCATTCAGGCTGCGCGTGAATCAGACGTTGTGGCAGGGTTACAAGCCTGTCTTTTGGAACATGCAGGTCAATATGTGCGCCTAATTGGGATCGATCCACAGGCGAAAAAGCGAGTCTTAGAAACCATTATTCAGCGTCCCCACGATCAGCCGGGTCAAGCCTCAACTAGTTCGAGTCGCGGTAGTTCTGAGTATTCTGCGAAGAGCTATGCGATTCCTAAGGCAGCCTCTAATTTTGGCGGTCACAATGGACAATCTCAGTCTGGCAGTTTGGCGGCAGAGGTAGTTGCTCAAGTCCGAAGTCTGCTAGCACAAGGTGCGCGGATTGGGATGGAACATGCGGATACACGCCGATTCCAGACTAGCTCTTGGACAAGTTGTTCCCCGATTCAATCCACACGAGAAAGCGATGTGCTGGCGGGTTTGGAAGCTTGTACTCGCGAACATTCTGGTGAGTATGTCCGGCTGATTGGGATTGACCCCAAGGCAAAGCGGCGGTTGGCTGAGATGATTATCCAACGCCCGGACGGAAAGACGGCTCAGGGTTCTAATCAAGGGACAGGTTCGGCGCAAAGTTCGGCTCATGCTGCTGGCACTGCGTCTTCCTATGCAACTTCTAGCAGTACAAGTTCTGATTTGTCAAAGCAGGTTGGGCAGCTGATTGCTCAGGGCTATCAAATTGGGGTGGAGTATGCGGATGAGCGGCGCTATAAGACGAGTTCCTGGCAAAATGCACCGATGATTCAGGCGCGGCGTGAAGGGGATGCGATCGCGGAAGTTGAATCATTTTTAAGCGAACATGAGCGCGATTATGTCCGGCTGGTTGGGATTGATCCCAAAGCGAAAAAGCGGATGGTGGAAATGATTGTGCATCGTCCCAATGGGAAGGGGGGTACAACTGCAACGGCTCCCAATCGAGCCGCACCTTCTGCTTCGGCTCACGGTGGTCAAGCTTACAGTAGTCAAGCTCACAATAGTCAGTCCCATAGTAATCGTCCGAGCAATGGCGCTCAAAAAGACGGGGCGATCGCTGAACAAGTTCGTCATTTATTAGCTCAGGGCTTTAAAATTAGCACTGAGTATGCCGATGAACGCCGCTACAAAACTAGTTCTTGGCAGGGCGGAACTGCCATGCAAGGATCTCGTGAGGCGGATGTGATGAAGGCGCTGGATGGGTTTATGAATCAACATGCGGGTGAATATGTCCGGTTGATTGGCACCGATCCCAAGGCAAAGCGCCGAGTGGTTGAGAAGGTGATTCAACAGCCCAGTAGGCAAGCCGCAAGCCGCTAGGGATTAATCTGAGAGTCTGAGAGATTGATTTTGGGTTTTGAGTTTTGAGTTTTGAGTTAAAAGATAAGTTGATTTAACTCAAAACTTTGGACTCTATCAAGGGGGGTTATGTCTTCGCTATCTCTGCAACTGCGACCCATTAGCATATCTCACTACTATGTCAGTGGTGATGTGACGATTCAGGAAGGGGTTGCGATCGCTCCCGGTGTGTTAATTCAGGCAGATCCTGATAGTTGTGTGGTAATTAAAACCGGAGCTTGTATTGGCATCGGTGCAATTCTTCATGCTTCCAAGGGCATTTTGGAGATTGGAGAGGGGGCAAATATTGGAGCAGAAGTATTGCTCGTTGGGCAAGTTTCGATTGGCAGAAATGCTTGTATCGGCTCTGCTTCAACTATTTTGAATAGTTCAGTTGCATCCGGCATCCTCATTCCCCCCGGTTCAGTGGTTGGCGACTTAAGCCGTCCGCCTAGTACACCAGAGACAGATGAGCTACAGGCAACCGAGACTGTATTTTATCCGCCTGCTGAATCAGCAACTCCTGAACCGTCATCCACAAATCCAGACCCGGCTCAATCACCAGAGTCAACGCTAGTCATTAATTCCGATCCTTCAGCCCAAAACCTAAACGTATACGGGCAGGTGTATGTCAATCAGCTTTTAGTGAAGATGTTTCCCCATCACCAAATTAACCAGCCCTCGACTGCATCCACTCATCTATCCAATGCGGCTGATCCTTGGGAAGATTAAGCGTGAACGACTAGATGAAAGACGCTATTTCAACGCTTCTCTTGATTAAATGCAGTTAGGATAAGAGTACCGATGGATACCCGCTTTCACGCATGAGCAACCGAGAAGATTTCACCGATACCGCGTTGGGTTTGGTTTCTGCCCAGAGCTTTCCCGCAATTGTTGGAATTGCCGATCACATGCTGAAGTCCTCTGGTGTAACGCTAGTGGGCTATGAAAAAATTGGCAGCGGTCACTGTACGGCGATCGTGCGAGGCTCAGTGGCAGATGTGCGCTTAGCCGTGCAGGAAGGTGCTGAACGAGCGCAGCAATTTGGGCAAAAGCTCTCTACCCTAGTGGTGCCTCGTCCCATGCCGAACCTAGAAGTGGTGCTGCCGATTGGCAATCGATTAGCGCAGTTGGCTACGGGACGCGGACACAGCAAATTGAGTAATCAAGCGGTGGGCTTGCTAGAAACACGCGGCTTTCCGGCAATGGTCGGGGCGGCAGATGCCATGATGAAATCGGCGGATGTGGTGCTTGCTGCGTATGAGACGATTGGAGCAGGATTGTGTACAGCGATCGTCCGGGGGTCAGTGGCAAACGTGGCAATGGCGCTGGATGCGGGCATGATTGAGGCAGAGCGCATTGGTGAATTACACGCGGTGATGCTGGTTCCTCGTCCGCTGGAAGATCTCGACCAAACGCTACCGCTAGCAAGCTGCTGGATTGAGGAAGTTCAACCACTACGGATTCCACTAACGGTAAAGGAAACGGAAAAAGAACTGGTGGCATTGCCCGAACTGATGCAAGAAGCTCAGCCTTTAGCGACACCGCTGGAGCAGAAACGTTTAGAGCCGATTCAAACCGCTCCAGAGTTTAACCCGATCGCGGCTGAGCCAAGAGAAGTTGAGCTTAAAGAAGTGGAAGTTTTGCAGGATATAGCTGCACCCGCCTCTCTGTTAAAGCTGGAAGCCGATGCGCCAACTCTTGATATTAGTGCTACTTCCGATGCCGAAGATGCCAATTCAGCCCAATCCGGGCTGCGTGAAACGCTTCCTACGGGAACCGCTAAAGTTCGTCCCAAACATCATCGCCACCGTTTCCGCCATAAATAATATTGCGTTGCTAAAAGATTATTATTACAACCCTGCAAAAATTTTCCGAACCTCAAACCTAGCCTCACTTCAAACGCCTTTGCTCACTTTGATAGCGAAAATATTCAGCAATCACAAAGAGGAAACCAGAAGCGCTAATGAGGATGACGCTAAGGGCATTAATATCGGGTTTAACTCCCGTGCGAATGCGGCTAAAAATTTCCATGGGTAGAGTATTTGTGCCACCCCCTGCCGTAAAACTGGCAATCAGGAAATCATCTAGGCTGAGGACAAAGGCAAGGAGGCAACCAGAGACGATCGCTGGGGTGAGTTCGGGCAGCAACACCTGGATAAAGGCTTGAAAGGGGGTCGCTCCCAAATCTAGGGCAGCTTCTTCCAAATGGGGATCAATGTTAGTGAGACGGGTAGACACGACTAGCGCCACATAAGAAATACAAAAAACCACATGGGCAGCCACGATCGTGCCAACGCTGAGTTGAATTAAGCCACCGCTCCAAGGGATGGCAACTGCTGCTAGAAAAACTAGGGTGGAAACCGCGATCGCAATGTCAGGAATGATCAGCGGCAAGTAGGCAACACCTTGATAGATGCCTTTCCCTGGAAAGCGATAGCGCGACAAGCCCACTGCCATTAGGGTTCCTAGCACCGCCGCGATCGCCACCGCACATAGCGCCACAATTAAACTAGTCCGAAGCGCCGCAATAATGCGCTCATCAGCAAAAAACTTTTGATACCACTTCAGCGTAAATCCAGTCCAGCCAGCACTATAGGGCGATTCGTTAAAACTGTAGAACGCCAGCACCAGAATTGGCAGATACATAAAGCCAAACATCAGCAGCGTAAAAAGTGCCTGCCAAGGGGCTGAAAACCGAGTCGTGTTTTTAGCGGTACTCATAAATTTGCACTACTCCGATCGCCATATTTCAGCAGCAAGCCAATCGAAATACTGACTGCCAAAATAATAATCATGCTCAGGGCTGACCCAAACCCCCAGTTTTGACTAGCTCCTAAAAACTGGTTATAAATTAAACGCGCCAAAGTCATGCTAGATGCGCCCCCTAGCAATTCCGGGTCTATAAAATCGCCAATACTCGTAATAAAGACCAATAGCGATCCGGCAGCAATACCGGGCAACACTTGGGGAATAGTCACTTTCCAAAACGCTTGTATGGGTGTGGCTCCTAGGTCTGCGGCAGCTTCTAGTAACCGTCTATCCAGCTTTTCCAATGAGGCATAAAGAATCAGCACCATGTAGGGTAGGAGGCTATAGGTCATGCCAATGTAGACCGCCGGGGGACGATTGAGAATGTTCAAAGCAGGCAGCCCAATTGCCGTGAGGATACTGTTCAAGACTCCCGTTGGGCGCAAAATCGTAATCCAAGCATAGGAGCGCAGCAAGGAAGAAGTCCACAGGGGCAACACAAATCCAACAAGCAGGAGGTTTCGCCAGTTTTTGGGTGCTTTGATGGCGATGAAATAAGCCACAGGAAAACCCAGCAGCAAGCACATGAACGTGGTTCCGATCGCAAAGGACAGCGATCGCCAAATCACCCTCAAATAGATGAAAGCAGTAACAGCAGGTTCAGTTTTGGTGGCAGGTCGAATTTCAACCGCCTGAAAAATTTGCAGATAATTATCTAAGCCCGACGGATTGACCACTTGTCCGGGTCGAATGCCTGGCACCAAACTCAACTGAAAAATCAACAGGGTTGGAATCACCAGTAATAACCCTAGCCAAATTCCAGCGGGAGCCAGCAACGCGATCGGTTCTAACCACTGGGGCATAGATTTGGAACTGGCTTCTGAGGGAACAGGGGAAGTCATGGGAGTTACAAGGACGAGTGAGGAATGGCGAATGACGAGTGGCGAATTATGAGTATATCTAGCTGCTGGTGAGGATTGTCCAGTATTTTTCGTAAAGTTCTTCGACAGCACGGGGCAAAGGCTTAATGCCCTGAGAGTTTTGCAGAATGCTATCGGGCGGAAATAGGGCTTCGTTATTGCGGACTGGGGCGGGAAGTTGGTCAAAGGCAGCTTTGTTGGGGGTGGCAAAAAAGAGACGCTCTGTCACTTGGGAGGCAACGGCTGGCTGCAACATATAGTTAATCCAAGCGTAAGCCGCATCTTGGTTGGGCGCGTTTTTAGGAATCACCATTGCATCGCTCCATAAGGAGGTGCCACTTTGCGGAACGACATATTTTATTTTGGGATTTTGTTGGGCAACCAGCACTCCATCGATCGAAAAACCCATTGCCATGACTAAATCTCCGGTTAATAGCTGATCTCGCCATGCGTCAGTCGTAAAGCTAGCGATCGCCGGTTTTAGCACCTTTAGTTTTTCAAACGCCTCGCGAATTTCATTGGGATTGGTGGAGTTGTAAGAGTACCCTAGCGATCTCAGCGTTGCCCCAAATACCTCCCGCGTATCGTTTAAGAGCGTGATCCGACCATTCAATTTTTCCTGGTTTTTCCAAAGATAATCCCAATCTTCGGGGGGCGGATCAATCTTATCGCTGTTGTAGATTAAGCCTGTAGTGCCCCAACTGATCGGCACATGATGACGATTGCCAGGATCATGCACGGAAGCTCGGAACTTAGGCAAAATATTGTCCAAACCTGAAATCCTAGACTCCTCTAACTCCCTCAGCAGCTTGAGTTCCAGCATTTTGGCAACAGAATAATCAGACGGATAAACAATGCTATAGGCGGCTCCTTTGCCTGCCTGAAACGTGGCTAGCATGGTTTCATTGGCATCAAAGGTATCGGCAATGACGCGAATTCCAGTTTGGGCAGTAAATTCCCGCAATAAATCAGCATCAATATAGTTAGACCAGGTATAAATATAAAGTTCATTCGCTGCGCCTGTTTTCCCTTGCACTGGGCGCACTTCTGCTAATGTCCAGCCACAGCCCGACAGCGCTAGCCCAGAAGCAGACGCGATCGCGGTTTGCAAAAATTGGCGACGACCCAGATGATGAAATGAAGAGTGAGGCATAAGGGAGAGGCTAGGGGTGAGAGGCTAGGGGTGAGAGGTAGGTAGCGCCAAACAATCGTTCACATCCCACAGAAGATAGAGCGGCGTGTCTTCGCCTGGGAGATCACCGGAAAAGCTGGGCTGCCGAACAGTCAGGCGATCGCCTGATGCTAACTCCACCACATAGTGAACATGGGTTCCGAGATACATCACCGTGCGAAGTCGCCCCTCAAAGGTATTCGCTTCCTGAGCAAAGGGAGATAAACTCAAGCGAATTTTTTCAGGGCGGACACTAATCACCACCGAGCCGGAAGTCAGGGATGCTCCATTAGATGGCTTTGCCTTCATTTTCAAACCGTTGCCAGTAATTAGCCACAGGACATTCGCAGAAAATCCCTCAATCTTGCCGTAAAACAGATTGGTATCTCCAATAAAATCTGCCACAAAAGATGTTTTAGGATGTTCATAAATCCGCTCTGGAGAATCAATTTGCTCAATGTTGCCTTGATTCATCACTGCAATGCGATCGCTCAAACTCATCGCCTCTTCTTGGTCGTGAGTCACCATCACAAACGTTAAACCGAGTTCCTGGTGCAGGGTCGATAGCTCTACCTGCATTTCTTTCCGCAATTTTAGATCCAGTGCGCCCAAAGGTTCATCCAATAAAAGCACAGCAGGGCGATTGATTAAGGCTCTTGCTAATGCCACCCGTTGCTGTTGCCCCCCGGAGAGTTGCGCGGGAAATCGCTTAGCAAACCCATCCATTTTGACCAACTTTAACGCTTGATCCACCTGGCTTTGAACTTCCGCCTTACTTTGTTTTTTAAGTCGAAGCCCAAAGGCGACATTTTCCCAAACCGTAAGATGGCTAAACAAGGCATAGCTTTGAAAGACAGTGTTCACTGGGCGACGATAAGGCGGCACTCGGTTAACCGATTGTCCTCGAATCAAAACCTCTCCCGAAGAGGGAGTCTCAAAGCCTGCAACTAACCGTAGCGTGGTAGTTTTGCCACAGCCAGAGGGTCCTAAAATGCTAAAAAATTCTCCTCGACGAATGGTCAAGTCGATGCCGCGAACGACAGGTTCTTGATTATAAACTTTGGAAACTTGACGAAGTTCGACATCGAACTCGGTGTCGGCTGTCGTAAAGGTTCGATTTTGGATCGCAGCCTGAGACATAGGGGAGATGTTCCTGTGAGCGTTCAATCCTCATTCCGCAAATTGATAAGGCTTTAAAGCAGACATTTGGTTTATTGTATCGATTGGTTCTCGATTCACAAAGTTAGGTTTCACAAAGTCAGTTTAAGCCTATCTAGATTGCAATTACGCCATATATTCATCCAGACATGCACCCAAAGTAAACTATCCTAGCAATTTAGAGGAATTGCAAAATTTCTTTATTGAATTCTTTAGATTGAATGATTATAGGTTGCCCACCTTGCAAAGAGAGTCATCAACTGAGTCATTTTTCTTTTCATTGCACCTATCTAAAATCTTTGTAGGGTAAAAAGTCTAGGGTAAAAAGGAAAGCTTTCTGATTCTGAATTGATATTTGTGAGGTGCGAATGGCAATAACCTTTTGCGCTAAGGTTACGTTTACTCAGTGAGTCTCGTTGCTAAGTAAACAAGTTGTTACTGTTTCTGGTTCATGACGCTAACTCAATCGCCTTTCACGACTGCTACTCAATCTGAAACCCGCACGGTGGGACAGCGCTATCGCTCGATTTTTCTGATGGCGATCGCATCCTTGATCGTGTTGGGAGGGTTGGGAGGTCGCTTAGTCTATTTGCAGCTTTTGGACGGAGCGACTAATCGAAAATTGGCTGAAAACAATCGCATTCGGCTCATTCCTAAGCAACCTGAACGCGGCAAGGTTTTGGATCGCAAAGGTCGAATATTAGCGGGAAGCCGATTGTCGCATTCGGTCTTCTTGTGGCCCCTAGCTCGCAAGAAAGGAGAATGGGGCACCACGGTGAAGCGCCTCTCTCAAATTCTCAAAATCCCTGAAGAAGTGGTGCAAGCGCGGCTTGATCAGGCAGGCTATAACTCACCGTTTCTGGTGCGAATGGCGCGAGGCATTAGTCCGGCACAGGTGACAGCGCTCACAGAATATAGTGCTGAGCTAGAAGGGGTGCAGGTGGATGCAGAAGCGGTTCGTTATTACCCGAATGGAGATTTGGCAGCCCATGTATTGGGGTATACGGGCGAACTCAGCGATGAGGAACTGAAGCAGCGCAAAGAGGATGGCTATCGGTTGGGCGATGTGACGGGGCAAATGGGGATTGAGTTGGCATATGAGGGTGTGCTGCGGGGAGAGTGGGGCGGTCAGCAAGTGGAGGTGGATGGAGCGGGACAGGTAGTCCGAATTTTGGGGCAGAAAGCTACTAAGGCAGGGCAGGATGTGAGACTGACGCTGGATGTGGATTTGCAAAAGGTGGCGGAACAGGCGTTGGGCGATCGCAAGGGAGCAATCGTGGCGCTTGATCCTCGTAATGGTGCCATCCTAGCCATGGTCAGCCGTCCGGCATTTGATCCTAATTTGTTTTCAACCCGGATTTCCGATGCTCAATGGCAGCAGTTGCAAAGCGTGGATCATCCTTTTGTGAATCGGGCGTTGCAAGCCTTTCAGCCTGCGAGTACGTTTAAGATTGTGACCACGGCAGCAGGTTTGGAGTCGGGTAAATTTGCTCCAGATACCGTATTGCCCACCTATCCTTCCCTGACCATTGGCGGCATTGTATTTAACGATTGGAACCGGGCGGGGTTTGGTCCGTTAGATTTTCCAGGGGCGATCGCCCACAGCAGCGACACGTTTTTTTACCAGGTAGCGATGACCGTCGGCGGCGAAACCTTGATCGACTGGACGCGGCGCTTTGGATTTGGGCGCAAAACTGGAATTGAGCTAGGAGTTGAAGAGTCTGCTGGTTTGGTGCCCGATGATGCCTGGAAGCGCAAAGAATTGAAGGAAGGCTGGTTTTTGGGTGACAGCGTGAACATGTCGATCGGACAGGGATATCTGCTGACATCGCCGCTGCAAGTGGCTGTGATGTTTGCGGTGCCTGCCAATGGTGGTTTTTTAGTGAAGCCGCATTTATTAAAAGATAATGAAGAATCTAAAAACTGGCGTGAGCCTTTAAACATGCTGCCCAGCACCACTCAAAAAATTCAGAAAGGGTTGCGGGAAGTTGTGACCTATGGCACGGGTGGGGGAGTGGATGATCCAAGTTTGCCCGCTATTTCCGGCAAAAGCGGCACCTCTGAAGATATGGGCGATGGCTCGGATACCTGGTTTGGTGCCTATGCCCCTTCCGACACACCTGAAATTGTGGTGGTTGCCTTTGGCGAACGATCGGGAGGTGGTGGCGGCTCTGTGGGCGCACCGATCGTGCGGCAAGTGCTAAAAGCCTACTTTGATCTGAAGAAAAAAGGGGCTTCTGTGCCTAAAGTTGAAGCGAATTGAGGGAAGAGAATAGGGAACAGGGGAATAAAGTATAGAGGATGCAAGTACGGTGAAAGAATCCATTCATGTGATTGGCGGCGGATTGGCTGGAACAGAGGCAGCATGGCAAGTTGCCCGGGCGGGTGTGCCGGTGATTTTGCACGAAATGCGCCCGCAGCGGTTGAGTCCGGCGCATCACTCTGAGCATTTGGCAGAATTGGTGTGTAGTAATTCGTTTGGGGCACAGGCAAGCGATCGCGCCTCTGGGTTGTTGCATGAAGAACTGCGTCGCCTCGGCTCAATTGTGATTTCCACTGCCAATCGCCATTCTGTGCCTGCGGGTGGAGCTTTAGCCGTCGATCGCGCCGTCTTTAGCCAAACCCTAACCGAGACTTTAGCAAATCATCCGTTGATTGAACTGCGTCGGGGTGAAATTCATGCTATTCCTGCGGATGGAATTGTCGTGCTGACTACAGGACCCTTAACCAGTCCCGATTTGGCGGCTGATCTGCATCGCTTTACAGGCATGGACTACATGAGCTTTTTTGATGCCGCTAGTCCGATTGTGGTCGGTGAATCGATTAACTATGATCTTGCTTTTCTAGCCTCTCGCTACGATCGCGGCGACGCAGCCTATCTCAACTGCCCCATGCACCGGGAGCAATATCTCCACTTCTGGCAGGAACTTTGTCAGGCAGAACAAGCTGAATTAAAAGACTTTGAGCGAGAAACCGCCAAGTTTTTTGAAGCCTGCTTGCCCATTGAAGAAATGGCGCGACGAGGCGAAGATACGATGCGCTACGGTCCACTCAAACCGGTAGGCTTGTTTGATCCACGCTTGGGCGACTTTCGCGAACCCGAAAACAAGGCAAAGCGCCCCTATGCAGTGGTGCAACTGCGGCAAGAAGATAAAGCGGGTCAACTGTGGAATATGGTGGGCTTTCAAACGAACTTGCGCTGGGGCGAACAGAAGCGGGTATTTAAGCTAATTCCTGGCTTGGAAAATGCAGAATTTGTCCGCATGGGCGTCATGCACCGCAACACGTTTATCAATGCGCCGGAACTGCTGCACCCCACGCTGCAATTTAAGCAGCGCCCAACGTTACTCGCGGCAGGGCAGTTGGTGGGCACTGAAGGTTATACGGCAGCGGCGGCTGGCGGCTGGCTGGCTGGCACGAATGCGGCAAGACTAGCATTGGGGCAAAATCCCCTTGTGCTGCCGGGAACTACGATGATCGGAGCGCTGTTTGAATTTATTAGTTCAGCGTCGCCCAAACATTTTCAGCCGATGCCGCCAAACTTTGGCATTTTGCCTGCACTCCCCGATCGCGTTCGCAACAAACAAGAACGGTATGGGATGTATCGCGATCGCTCTTTTGCTGATCTAACCTACTGGAACCATCAGCGAGCCAATGAAGGGTTAGAAATAGCGATTTAATTCGGGCGATCAGGCGATCGCACTCAAATTTATAATTCAGCGTATTCTCTATTCTCGCTGGGCTGTAATGATCCAGCGTCGGTATTGCTGAGGATAGACGCAGCCCGTACTATAAACAATTTCTAGATTGCCGCCCGACACCATCCGCAGGCAACTTGGATGTTTGCCCAATTGCCAATAGGCGAAAGCAACGCCCCCCGCCAAAAGACTGATTCCACCCGCGATCGCGGCAGATTTAACTGAAAAATTCAATCGCATCAGTGCAGCTTCTCAAACTTAGCTTCATTTGTCAGTTACATAGCGAACGGTTTAGTACGGAGTTTGGAGTTTGAGTTCTGAGTTCGGAGTTTTGAGTTCGGAGTTCGGAGTTTTGAGTTTTGAGTTTTGAGTTCGGAGTTTGGGACTTGGAGATTTGAGATTACTCTTCCACACTCCGTACCTCTTCTATAATCCATTCGCGCCGTCCAAATCGGCTTGCAGTAAGTTGGCTCCGGTTAAATTAGCCGCGTCCAAATCGGCGAATCGTAGGCTCGTTTGTTTGAGGAATGCATTTTGAAGATTGGCTTGAGTCAAAATCGCACCACTCAGATCGGCGGCTTCTAGATTGGCAGCCGATAAATTTGCGGCGGTGAGGTTGGCAAGGCTAAGATCAGCGGATTGCAGGCTTACTTGAGTCAGGTTGGCTCCTTGCAAATTGGCTTCACTCAGATTAATCCGGTTGAGCTTCGCTTTTTGCAAGTTGGCATTTTGTAAGTTAGCTCCCGGCAAATGTACACCCTGCAAATCGCAGTGAGGACAATAACGGGTTACAAGCAGCCAAACTACGCGCACTTTAAGCGATTTCTGAAAGGATCGCACCATGCCAACGACACCGAATCCTAGTAACATTCCGACAACAACGAGCTTGGTGAGCTTGCGTTTATGCATTCGCCATTCGTCACTCGCCATTGCCATGTCGTTTTTGGTGCCAGTTCCAGGCATGAGCAATAATTTGGTTGAGGTCGGCGTATTTAGGATTCCAGCCTAAGATGCTGTGGGCGCGATCGCTGCTGCCAACTAGCGCCGGGGGATCACCAGGACGACGAGGACATTCGACTGCTTTAATCTCGCGATCGGTAATCTGACGGGCTGTTTCAATCACTTCTTTCACTGAAAAACCGTTACCATTGCCCAAGTTAAATACGGTTGTCTCGCCGCCTTTCAGCAAATACTCTAGACCCAGCACATGCGCCTCCGCCAAATCAGTGACGTGGATGTAATCACGAACACAGGTGCCATCGGGAGTTGGATAATCGGTGCCAAAAATAGAAATAGAATCTCGTTTGCCCAGAGCCGTCAGCAACACGAGCGGAATCAAATGGGTTTCAGGCACATGGTCTTCGCCTAATTTCCCTGCCGGATCAGCCCCTGCTGCGTTGAAATAGCGAAACCGAACTGATTTAAACTGATAGGCGCTATCAAAATCTTTTAGCACTTGCTCGATCATCAGTTTGCTAACCCCATAGGGGCTAATTGGATCTTGTGGATGATCTTCTGGAATGGGAACAGTTTTAGGAACGCCGTAGGTTGCACAAGTGGAAGAAAAGACAAACTTGTTGACGGAAGCCGCCATCATCGCTTCGAGCAGCGTCAGGGTGCCCACAAAGTTGTTGCGATAGTATTTTGCTGGATCCGTGACCGACTCTCCCACATAGGTGAAGGCGGCAAAGTGCATCACAGCAGCAATATCGCGAGTGGCAAAGAGGTTGTCTAGCAAGGGGCGATCGCAGGTATCCCCCACGACGAGTTCCACCTTCAATACATCTTTTGCAATATCTTGATGTCCATAGGCAAGATTATCTAGCACGACCACCCCATAGCCCGCCTGCTGTAACGCCAACACCGTATGGGAACCAATGTAACCTGCTCCACCCGTTACCAAGATCGTTGGTTGCGACATGATCTGTTTCTTCCTACTTTTACCCCTACCAGACTAGCCTTTCAGCGTTGGAATGCCAAAGCTCCAAAGCTGGATCTTTATGCTGATGAATTTAACGTAAAAAAGAAAGTAAAAAAGGAGCGATCGCTCCTTTTAAAGACATAAAAACCTTTCAACTCAGCATTATCAGTATTGAGATTACTAACGGATGCTAGCGACTTCATCTAGAGCATCAACTCGACGAGGATGCTCAAAGAAGTTGTAGTAAAGAAAACCAGCGGCGATCGCGCCCAAAATAGGAGCCAACCAGAACAACCAAACCTGGGATAAAGGCGTGCCACCCACAAACAAAGCCGGCGCTAAACTCCGAGCCGGATTCACGGAAGTATTAGTCACTGGAATGCTAATCAAGTGAATCAGAGTCAAAGCTAAACCAATTGCAGAACCCGCAAACCCAGCAGGAGCGCGGTGGTCGGTTGCACCCAAAATGACGATCAAGAAGATAAAGGTTAAAACGAACTCAGCCACGAAGCAAGCCAGCAAACTGAAGCCACCAGGAGAAAACGCCTCGTATCCGTTGGTGGCAAAAACCCCGGCTGCCGTTGCGTCAATCGCAAATCCTGGCTTGCCACTCGCAATCAGATAGAGAATACCTGCGCCCAAAATTCCACCCAGCACTTGAGCAATAATATAGGGCAGCAATTCGGAGCCAGGAAAGCGCTTGCCAGCCCACAGCCCAAACGATACGGCGGGATTAAAATGACCACCAGAGATATGACCTAACGCATAAGCACCCGTAAAAACGGTTAACCCAAAGGCAAGAGAAACGCCTAATAGCCCAATCCCTAAAGGAAAGGGAATTTGATCCGTCAGTTTCCCCCCTGTGAACGCTGCTGCAAGTACAGCACTTCCGCAGCCACCTAAGACTAGCCAGAAAGTTCCAATAAATTCTGCAAGGAGTTTTTTTGTTAAAGGCATAGTCGCGCATCCTTCCAAATAAAAGCAAATCGCTAGATGCAAAATTTGGTGATTTATGCTACCAATTCATCATTTAGCATTTGAATTTTAGCAAGAGTATATAAATTTATTAAATATTTTTGGTAAGTTTAAGTTTTTCTAAGATGAAGATGGGCGGCGATCACTGGCAATCTGGTCTATTTGATATATTGCAAGGCGATCGCGCTACTAGGTATCTGCTCAGTATTTATTCGTGCTGAGAAAAGCAAAGAAATTCTTGCGATTGCCGTATCATTGGCAATGACAACATGGCATAAGATAACGACAAAAATACTCAAAATTTGCTTTTTCTAGCAACCTAGAGCGATTTACGGCTTTTGTTGGCTGTTTGACGTTAGAAATTTTCAAAGGGGCACCATGATTCAATGTTCTTTGGGTACTGGGTACTCGATCGCCAGTGGTGCGATGAGGAGTTTTAATCTACTGCTGGGGCAAACGTCTACCACGGTAACTTCCACTTCATCGTCTCCTGATGCGTTCGAGAATGTAACGAGAGATTTGCCAGGATTGCTCTTAAATTTGGTGGGAGCGATCGCGATCTTCCTGATTGGTTGGGTAGTTGCCGCATTTTTAGCATCCCTAGTTCGGAAACTGCTTAACAAAACAGATTTAGATAACCGGATTACCAACCTGACCGCTGGTGAAAACAATGGACCTAGTATTGAGGGCATTGCTTCATCGGTTGTTTTCTGGATTGTGATGATCCTGGCGGTGGTTGGGGCATTAAGTGTCCTCAAACTCACCAGCGTTTCGGAACCTCTCAATAATTTCCTCAATCAAATTTTTGACTATCTTCCGCGCATTGGTGGGGCAGCAATTATTGCAGCGGTTGCTTGGCTAGTGGCAACGATTACCCGACTGGTGGCAATTCGGATTGCTCACTCCTTTGCCTTAGATGAGAAGCTCACCCATGCAACTGACCGTCCCACTGCGAGATCGGGGCAATTGCGACTCAGTGAAACCCTGGGCGATATTCTTTATTGGTTTGTTCTCCTATTTTTCCTGCCCGCTATTTTGAGCGTATTGGATCTTCGAGGACCATTGCAGCCCGTGCAAACCCTGCTCAGCCGATTTTTAGATGCGATCCCGCAAATTCTCACCGCACTCTTTATTCTGGCATTGGGCTATGTGGTGGGTCAATTTATCCAAAAACTAGTGACCAATCTGCTGACTAGTATTGGGTTTAACAATATTTTGGTCTGGTTGGGGTTGCCTTCCCAAGCGGCAGTCATTCCACCTCCACCCCCCATCAATCGCCCTTATAACGATGATCCTTTGCTGATTGAACCCGATGCTGGCAGAGGCGTTTCTACCCGCACTCCTTCTGAAATCGCTGGCATTGTGTCGCTGGTGGGCATTTTGCTGGTTGCGGCAGTGGCAGCGATCGACGTTTTAAACATTCCCGCATTGACCCTATTGGTCGGTGGACTGTTGGTGATTTTCGGGCAAATTTTGGTTGGCTTAGCGATTTTTGCAGTAGGTCTGTATTTTGCCAACCTTGCTTATAACTTGATTGCTAGCTCTGGAACGCCTCAATCTAAGATTTTGGGGCAAACAGCAAAAATTTCGATTTTGGTATTGGTGTCAGCCTTGGCACTGCGGCAAATTGGGATCGCACCCGACATCATCAACCTGGCGTTTGGCTTGTTACTCGGCGCGATTTCCGTCGCGATCGCGATCTCCTTTGGGCTAGGCGGACGCGATGTTGCTTCTGAACAACTGCGTGAATGGCTTGCTAGGTTTAAACGCCAGTAGAGGTCTAAATCTCAATATCTAATATCTAAAAAAGGCACCTGTTAAAGGGTGCCTTTTTTATAGTTGTGATGGTGTGCTTAAGGTTGGTTCATGGTGTCGGTTAGGCGATCGATCGCGGCTGTCAGACGTTCCTGAGATTCCAACATTGGGTCAGGTGGCGGCGTGGCGGCTTCCTGCTTCCGCATAAACTTTTCAAGCGCTCGAATAATCAAAAAGATCACAAAAGCAACGATCAAAAAATTGACGATCGCGATCGCTAATTCGCCTAACCCAAACGGGAGATCCTTAAGTTGATCAACATTTGCGGCTTCCAGTGCTGGTTTCAACGCCACAGACATCAGCCAAGTGACAAACGCATCTACAATTTTGCCAAAAGCACCTCCAACAATCACGGCAACAGCTAACTCAATCACATTGCCGCGCAAAATAAACTCTTGAAAGTCTCTCAAGAAACCTGTCGCGCTTGCTCGTCTAGCCATAGTCACTACTCCTTGTCTACTGCACTCTAAACAAACTTGTGGAACCACATGAGTGATTTGCTAACAGTATCAACTACTTTGATAAAAACGCTTGAAACAGTTTGAAACAGTTTTTGGCGTTGCTGAATCGATATGAAATTCGTAGGGGCAATCCCTTGTGGTTGCCCTCAGCTTTGCCAGGGTAGGCACAAGGCGCTACCCCTACAAACGAAAATCATACTTACATTCAGCAACGCTTTTATTTGCTGCACCACAAACTTGAAGTAATCTGTGTACGACCCGATTTTTTGTAGATAAGTTGACTGTAGATAATTTGACGACTAAAACAAGTTCTCAAACTTTTTTGTTGATCGCGGCTCTGTTCCTTGGCATCCTCGATCCGCTCAGTGCTGAAATTGCGTTTGGAAAAGATTTCACGCGATCGCAGCCCAAGCGGAACCAAACAGAAGTCCCGAAAACCGGACAGTCTAACGGCGATCGCAAAAATAGTAGCAACGTGGGTGAATGGCTATCTGGTGCAAGAATCATATTTATAACTGGGGAAATCAACGCTGAAATGGCGGAGAGTGTGATTGCTCAACTGCTTTATTTAGACTCGCAAGCACCCGAAAAAGACATTTACTTATACATCAATTCTGGCGGAGGTAGCATATCCGCAGGACTGGCAATGTATGACACAATGCGCTCTTTGCGCTCCAATGTGGTCACCGTCTCATTAGGAGAAGCGAGTTCGATGGCAAGTCTATTGTTGGCAGGTGGAACCAAAGGAAAGCGGCTAGCGTTGACCCACTCGCGTATGATGATTCATCAACCCTTGGGCGGAACGTGGGGGCAAGCCAGCGAGATTGCCATTGAAGCAAAAGAGATTTTGTATTTAAAAAGTCTCCTCAATCGGCTACTGGCTGAATCTACAGGGCAGTCGCTGAAAAAAATTGAAGAGGACACGGATCGCAATCTTTACCTGTCGGCTGAGCAAGCGAAAGCCTACGGACTGGTTGATAAAGTTGTTAATAAGCTGCCCTCAGCCTCTCAGCCTTAACGTTATGTCCATATGCTCATAAGAGAGGCTCATAAGAGATGCTCATAAGAGATGACGCGATCGCCCTCAAAACTAGCGTCTAATTTCACGCACAGCGGGCTGACCGTCAATCACTTCGCCCACCAGCACGAGGTCTACCATGTTGACGAACAAGCCATTTTCCAATACGCCAGGAATATTATTGAGGGTTTTCTCTAGCTCAACCGCATTGTCGATCCCATTGGCAAACTTCACATCCAGAATCAAATTGCCCTGATCGGTGACCACAGGACCCGATTTTTTTACGCCCATGCGAAGCGTCACTTTACCATTCAAACGCTCGATCGCTTTAGTGACTGGGTTCAGCGCCTTAGGAATCACTTCCACAGGCAGCAAAAAATTGAGATTTAGCTTATTCACCAGTTTGCCGCTGTCTACAATTACAATAAATTTTTTAGAAAAGGCTTCTACCAGCTTTTCTTGAGTATGGGCAGCGCCGCCACCTTTGATTAAATTAAGATCAGGATCGACTTCATCAGCGCCATCGATCGCAATATCAATGCCGTCAATCATATCCAGCGTTGTTAAAGGAATGCCGCATTCTCGCGCCAACACTTCCCCCTGAAATGAAGTGGTCACACCTTGAATGTCCGTCAGGTCGCCCGATTTGAGGCGATCGCCCAATGCCTGAATCATAAAGGCTGCCGTTGACCCAGTTCCCAGTCCTACAATAGAACCAGATTTCACCATTGCGGCGGCGGCGGCTCCAACTTGCTTTTTCATCAACGTTGCGGGGTCAAGTTCTGCACTCATGGGTTTTCCTGGGGTGGTTTAGAGATCTAGCTTCCATTCGTCAGTCTACTATTTTGGCGGCACCTTCTTATGAATCAACCGCACGATTTTCACACCGACTATCTAGCAGCCCTCAACCTGACACCAGCCGAACGCCGCCAGCAAATTGAGGATGCAGCCACACCCGCCGATATGAGAGCGATGCTGCTGTATCAAGAAGGGCGACAGTTAGCGTATGATCGGCAGTCTGAAGCGGCGATCGCCAGTTATACCCAGGCAATTCAAGCGAACCCTAACTATTCGCCAGCGCTTAAAGGGAAGGCAAGCGTGTTGAGCAAACTAGAACGCTATCACGAAGCATTTAAAGCTTACACTGCCGCTCTTGAGCGAGATCCCGATGATTATTCGCTGTGGCGCGATCGCGGCACCGTTTTGTTTCAATTGGGGCAACAAGCAGAAGGAATGGCAAGTCTGGAAAAGGCACTGGAACTCAACCCGAATGCATCGGACGTGTGGAGCCTCAAAGCCATGGAGCTAGCCCGATCGCACCAACGCACTGAAGCCCTAAAAAGCTGCGATCGCGCCATTGCCGCTAATCCCGAAGAGCATTCGGCTTGGCGACTGCGGGGTTTGCTATTCAACGAACAGAATCAGCTAAAAGACGCTTTAAGAAACTATGATAAAGCGCTGGAACTGAACCCCGATGATGCAGAACTATGGATCTGTCAAGCCAAAGCACTTAGCAAGTTACGCCGTGAAGCGGAAGCAGTGATTAGCTACGATCGCGCCTTAGATATAAAACCACGAGAGTTTGACCTGTGGTATGAGCGAGGGCTATCGCTACGGCGATTGGGGCAATGTGAGGACGCGATCGCCAGCTTTGATCAAGCCCTCTCGCTGAATCCCTACTGTTATGATGTTAGCCGCAGTCGTTTATACACGTTATTGACGACGGGCACATTAGTCAGTCATTTAATGGGGAACTGTAGCGTTGCCGAGCAAAAACGTCTATGGCATGATTTGAACCAAGCCCTAACGATTTTTTCTAAACGAAAACTTCCGGCGCTGGTGGTGATTGGTTTAGTTGTCCTGTTTAGCACCCACAGTCAAGCGATCGCCCTGTTAGCCGCCAGCATATTTGCAAGCATTGCTATGTGGGCTGACCTGATTCACGAAGCCGAAAAGTAGACAGCACTATGGTTCACCTTGCCAAGATTCTAATTTATCCGATTAAGTCGCTTGATAGCGTGGCGGTGACTGAGGCAACGGTGCTAGCCAGTGGTGCGCTGAAGGGCGATCGCGAATTTGCCATCATCGACTATCAAGGCAAGTTTGTGAATGGTAAGCGCATCTCGGCGATTCACAAACTCCGCGCCAGTTTTGATTTAGAGAATCGAATTGTTTCTCTGGAAGTTCAGGACACTGCACCAGTGAGCTTTCATCTAGACGGCGATCTCACTCCGCTAGAAAGTTGGCTAGGCGACTATTTCGGCTTTCCCGTTAAGCTGATTCAAAACTTAGAAATGGGCTTTCCCGACGACACCGAATCCCCCGCCCCAACCATTATCAGCACCGAAACCATCGAAACGGCGGCGGCATGGTTTCCTCTAAGCGTGGCAGAGATGCGATCGCGCCTTCGCACCACCCTAGAAATCGCCGCAGAACCCTTTTGGGAAGAGCAACTATTTAGCACCGCAGGAAATCTCGTTCCTTTCCACATTGGCTCAGTCCCATTCTTCGGCGTAAACCCCTGCCAGCGCTGCATTGTTCCCACCCGCGACTCCACTACCGGACACCCTTATCCCAACTTTCAAAAAATCTTTATAGAACACCGCAAAGCTACTTTTCCTACTTGGGTCGAAGCCTCTCGGTTTAACCACTACTACCGCCTAGCAATCAACACCCGCGCCCCCTCTTCTGCCGCCGGAAAGACAATCTACGTCGGCGATTTAATCACCCTGTAAGCAAAAAGCATCATTGAGAATGTTTGATAGAGCGAGAATGTCTAATAGAGCGAGATCGCCCAACGTCTATAAGCCTTGAACAAAGACTCTTTGGAAAGCTAGCGGTGAGCAGTAAATTCGACAAGAATGATGAAGTTTAGATAAACGGTGCGATCGCTCTTTTAGAGGCTATTTGCCATTTGCAGTGTGCTGTTTCTAATGAAATGTTTGGTTTTGGGAATCTGACTGGGCAGGTTTCTAGAATGAAAGCAGCGGTGATTGCGAAGCGAGGGAGGATCTATGGGAATTGCGACAGTCAACCCGGCGACTGGCGAAGTGGTGAAAACGTTTGAGGCGCTTTCAGATGCAGAGATTGACAGTAAGGTAGCGATCGCCCAAGCGGCATTTTTGCAGTATCGCCAGACGAGCTTTGAGCAGCGATCGCAGTGGCTTCAGGCGGCGGCGGCAATTTTAGAGGCTGAGAAAGATCGCTTGGGTGCGTTGATTACTCTGGAGATGGGCAAGACGTTAAAGTCCGCGATCGCAGAAGTGGAAAAGTGCGCGGTGGTCTGTCGATTTTATGCGGAACAGGGGGCGCAGTTTCTGGCAGATGAGGCGATCGCCAGTGATGCTAGCCATAGTTTTATTCGCTATCAGCCCTTAGGAATTATTCTTGCCGTCATGCCGTGGAATTTTCCCTTTTGGCAAGTGTTTCGGTTTGCGGCTCCGGCTTTGATGGCGGGGAATGTGGGGTTGCTAAAACATGCGTCTAATGTGCCTCAATGTGCGTTGGCGATCGCAGACGTGATTCGGCAGGCAGGGTTTCCCGACGGGGTGTTCCAAGCGTTGCTGATGGACTCCAGTAAAGTTGCGGCGCTGATGGCAGACGATCGCATCAAGGCTGCCACGTTAACAGGCAGTGAACCTGCGGGGGCAAGTTTAGCGATCGCGGCTGGAAAAAACATCAAAAAAGTAGTGTTGGAACTGGGCGGCAGTGATCCGTTTATCGTGCTGCCGAGTGCAGATTTGCAGGCTGCTGCTGCTACTGCCGTCACCTCGCGCATGTTGAACTGTGGGCAAACCTGCATTTCTGCAAAGCGGTTCATCGTGGCAAATTCGATTGCGGATGAGTTTGAGAAATTGCTAATTGCTGAATACGAGCAGCTAAAAGTGGGTGATCCGATGCTGCCGGAAACCGATTTAGGTCCGCTGTCCACGTCCAACATTTTGGAAGATATCGATCGCCAAGTGCAGGCGATCGTTCAGCAAGGCGCACGAATTTTGATGGGCGGCACCCGACTCGATCGCCCCGGCAACTACTACCAGCCAACACTAATCACTGATATTGCAGATGATAATTCTCTAGGGCGAGAAGAATTCTTTGGTCCCGTGGGGCTGCTGTTTCGCGTGGCAGATATCAATCAAGCGATCGCCTTAGCAAACAATACCCCTTTTGGCTTAGGCTCCAGTGCTTGGACAAATGACCCCGCCGAGCAGGAGCAGTTAATCGACGACATTGAGGCGGGATGCGTATTTATTAACGGTATGGTGAAATCTGACCCCCGCTTACCCTTTGGCGGCACCAAGCGATCGGGCTTTGGTCGCGAGTTGGGCGTTCACGGGATTCATGAATTTGTGAACATTAAAACGATTTGGGTGAAATGATTCCTTTAGCGGCGTTGCTTTGGGCAATTCCAACATAGACTGATCATCCCCAAGCTGAACATGTCCCCGTCTGACTTCATGCGGAATGCGATCGATCTCCCGTTTCTCTTCCTCTTCAATCAAAGCACTGTACCGTGTTGCCGCTTGGAAAAGACACTAGTTGACAACCGCATTACAACAGTCAGTCCCACTTCTAAGGAGTTCTAATCAATTGAAATCGATTGAGGTCCGCTTTTGCCGTTGTGAGTCACTGTGGAAGAAAAAGAAGCACTACCTTGCTTATCGAGCCAGCTTTTGATCGGCTCATCAGCCAGATTCAGCCGCAGTAGCCCAGAGAATAAGCCGCCCATGAAGGCAACGGGCTGTTGAGTCAGTTCTTTGAAGATAGGGGCAAGTTCGTCGAAAAACATAGCAAGGCTCCTTTGCTGAAATCAAAACAAGAAACTGATGACTTGGGTACAAACAGTCTCTTTGGCGATTGTAGCGCTGGTTAGAGGCGAACTGATACAGTTTTGAGTTTTGAGTCCTGGAATAACCGCGTGTAAAGGTCTTCAGAAAATTATCACTTTCCAATTTCAAATTGATATGAGACTACTTTGGATTTCAAATTGGTGCCTTTCTCGCCAATCATCACTCGCCAATCGTCATGCGATAAGCGGCAATTCCACCGCCTGCTAGGATAATTGCCAAAATGGGCGGAACCATTGGAATCCAGCCTTGATGACTAAAGGCACTGATTCCAATGATCACCACGATCGCAATCAGTCCAGTTTCCCCGATTAGCACCCAAATAGGACGACGCGCCACAAACCAAGCGATCGCGCCAGCCAAAACTGCCCAGCCTCCAACCCATACCAATTCAAGCTCATTAGACCCATACCAAATTAACGGTTTCCCATCTAGTCCGGCACTCAAAAACTGGCTAACCATTTGAGTGTGGATCAATACTCCTGGTAACCGCGAATTTTCTTTTTCCGTCAAGCTAAACGGCGTGAGAAATAAATCTTTGGCATTGGCGGCGGTGGTGCCAATTAGCACAATTCGGTCTTTAATCTGTTCTGGCGGCACTTGCCCATTCAATACTTGGCTGAGACTTACCTGCTGAGCAACAGTTCGTCCGCGATAGTTCAGCATCACCTGATAGCCTTGATCATCGAGATCCTGATAGCCTCCTGCGGTTTTGCTCAGCGGCGGAAATGCAACGGTTCCTAGTTGGGCAACTGTGCGATCGCTAGGGCTGGGCTGCAACTGAATTCCTTCTTTTGCGAGGTATAGTCCTGCTAGCCTTAACGCAAAGGAATGATAGGTGGTGGTGTCCAAATCGGCAAACATGAGATTCCGCCGCACAACGCTATCGGCATCTAGCACCACATCATTAAACCCAACGCGATCGCTAGGAACACCTGGTGGCGCAGGGGTGATGGGCGTTCCAAGATTGGTAATTGTAATAATGTTGGGCGCTTTCAAGGCAGTCAGCAGTTGCGATCGCCCTGGTGCTTGGGGAATATCTCGAAAAATATCCAGTCCAATCGCTCGTGGTTGATGGCGCTGAAGTTGGGCGAGGGTTGCGGCGATCGTCTCATCAGACAGGGGAAACCGTTTTTGGGCTTGAATGTCGGCTTCAGTAATGCCCACCACCAGCAAACGCGGATCGGGAGCAGGCTCCGGTCGGTTTCGGATTTTCCAGTCATAGGCAGCAATTTCCATGGGTTGTAACCAGCCCAAGTTTCTGGCTCCCATGACGATGCCGATCGCCACCAGGCTGACCGCGCCAATGACAAAAGCCGCGACTGCTCGATGCTGGGGTTTTACTGCAACATTCTCCACCTCAGAAGATGGGGACACCGCTGTTTTCAGCATAGCCATCTGCTCTAGGGGCACCAGTGTTTCATCGCTGCCCAACGTGGGCGCATCCACCAGCGCGGTCTGATCTAGTGCTTGCAATACCTCTCCTGCTGACTGAAAACGTTGATTGAAGTGATACCGCACCATTTGGCTCAGAATCCGGGCAAGCCAAGGAGTCACCATGGCGCGATCGCGCCAAATCACTTCTCCTGTGGTTGGGTGCGTGGGCAATTGGGATGGGTGCAGCCCAGTGAGCGCTTGAATCGCCGTAATCCCCAACGCATAAATATCACTGTTGTATCGAGGTTTGCCAGCCAGTTGCTCACTGGGGCCATAGCCCTGAGTAGCAATACCCACCGTTAGATTAGTCTGCCCCGTTTCTTGGAGCAGTTGCGTTTGGATTTCTTTAACCGCGCCAAAGTCGATCAACACGATCCGGCGATCGTATTGTCGCCGCATGAGATTACTGGGTTTGATGTCACGATGAACAATGTTGTGCTGGTGAACAAATTCTAAAATCTCCAGCACATCTCGCAGTAGCACCACGACTTCTGTTTCTGACAACTGCTTCAAATCTGCCAGTTCGTCGCTGAGCGGTCGCCCTTCAACATAGTCCTGCACTAAATAAAACTGGTTGTCTTCTTCAAAGTCATGCAGCAAAGCAGGAATGCGATCGTGTCCGCCGAGTTTTCTCAGAATTTCTACTTCATTAAAAAATAGACGACGGGCAATCTCCAAAAACACTGGATCTTGGCTAACAGGCTGAAGCTGCTTGATCACACATTTAGGCAAACTCACCTGTTGAGTATCTTCAGCGACATAGGTGCGCCCAAAACCACCGCTTCCCAGCACATGCAGCAATCGATAACGATGATTCAGCAGCGTTTCCGACATGATCTAAGCAAACAGAAAATTAATCAGCATCTTTATCTCTGATCATGCTTTCCCAACAAAATCAACAAGATTTACAGATCATGCCTATATTTTCCCGGATCTCTCACTTTCCAGGGAAAAGATAAATAACGCGATCGCCCCTAATTAACTTATTTTACTCGCTTTCGGAAACCGCTCAATTTGAGCATAGCCACTAAAAATAAGCTGCTTACCCTTCGTTTCCAGGCGATTGATCCGCATCATCACCCCATCCAAGTCAAAGCGGTCTAAATCCACCATGCCATTGAGGATTTCGGCAAACGCTTTTGTTAAAACCTCAGAAACCCCCCGCAGTTCTTCCGGCACGACTTCTGGCTCAAACTGAGGATTTTGAAATAGCAGCTTGCGGCGGCGTTCCACATCTAGAGTGGCGCTGAGACTAATCGGCACGGTTCCATTCGGCAACGCAGCTTTGGCAAAAATCATCAGCCGATTGTCTGGCAAAAGCTGAACGTTCACATCAGTAAACGAAACAGGTTCACCGCCAGACAATTGTATTAACTCAGGATTAGTTAGGTTTTCCTGGTGCTTTCTCACTAACTCTGCGGTAAAAGCATGGTTAATTCCGGCTTCAGTGAGCGTTACCTGGGCAACGGCTTGGGTTGGCTGACGCAGCCGAATATTGCCTGATAAAACAGAACTAAAATCGATGGAGACGGCATCGGTTTCAAACGACATCTCTTCAACTTGAAAATCTCGCCGAATTACGACGTTCCGTCCCTCCATCCGAAAATTGTCGATGCTTCCCTGAAGCAGCTTGCTAGAAGGATGACAACGAATGACTACCTCAACTGATTCACTTTCAGTAAACAGGTGTCGAATCGATTGGCTGGCAACTGTGTTAAGCATTCGCTCTCCAAAGTCACCGCCCGAATTTGCAGTGAAGCCGCCAAACATACCTGTCACTTTTTCAGATACAGTTCATCTCATTGTGTAACAAACTATGAAGAACTGGCAACTTTATCAAAATTAAATTCTTGATAGGAGCGATTGAAATCTTTTATTTGACTTTGAGCCTTCGAGTTTGCTGTTAAATTTTGGTTTTTCATCAACGCCTTGATTTGCTACAATAGCTAAACGAGATACGCGGGTGTGGCGGAATTGGTAGACGCGCTAGATTTAGGTTCTAGTTTTTCACGAAGTGAAGGTTCAAGTCCTTTCACCCGCATTTCACTATTGATATAGCTAAAGTACAATACAGGGGCATTTTTGTAGGTGAAGCGCAATCATGTCCAGTTTTGAGGTACTCCAACAGCGACTTGAAGAGTTTCGGGAAGCAGGGCGAAATCTTCAGCTAGAGCCGTTGGTGACGCGCAAGGCTCTAGCACGGTTTGGGGTGGAGTATCAAACGGAACTGGTGGATGAACTGGAGCAAGCCGTTGAAGATTGCTCTGGGCAAGATAACAAGCTGATTTTTACCGGGCATCGGGGCTGTGGTAAATCGACTTTGCTGGCAGAGTTGGGCTTTCGGCTAACGGGAACAGGGAAATATTTTGTCGTGAATTTCTCCATCGCCGACACGATCGAAGAATCAGCGGTGGATCACGTCAACATTTTGTTTTCGATCGCGGTGCAACTGTTGGATGCATCAGAACGGCGGGATGTGAAGCTGAAGCCCGGTCTGAAGCAGGATCTCTATCGCTGGCTGGGCAAGCATACCCAAACAGAATCTAAAACGGTGGAATCGGCGATCGAGACCAGTGGTGAAGCCAGCCTCAAGGGAGGGATTCCTGTCATTCTGGAATTTTTGGCAAAGGTGAAATCTAGCCTTAAACTCAACTCGGTGATTCGGAAAGAAATCAGCATCGAATTTGCCCGGAAGATTTCTGACCTGATTGCCCGAATTAACGAAATTCAAACCTACATCGAAAATGCCACTGGGCAAACGGTTTTGGTGATCATTGATGACTTAGACAAACTGGATTTGGGCGTAACGGAAACAGTCTTTAGCAAAAATATTAAGACGCTGTTGGCTCCCACGCTTCAGATTGTGTACACCATTCCAATTTCAACCCTACGAGAAGCGGCGATTAAGAGCATTGTCACGGCGAACATCAAGAAGATTCATACGATGCCCGTGGCGAAGTTTTTTAGTAAAGCCACAGTGCGCCAGCCCGATCGCGTCCCTGATGCCGCCATGATGAGCGTGTTTGGCGAGATTTTAGATCGGCGTTTACCGAAACATCTAATCGATCCAGCCATTTTGCCCCAGATCATTCTCAAAAGCGGCGGCGTGCTGCGAGAACTAATTCGGATTGTGGATCTCTGCTGCGATCGCGCCCTACAACAAATCCGTCGCCAGATTCGCCAACAGCAGTTTGACCAGCCAACCGTCGCGATCGATCAACCCATCTTGGACTCTGTGCTAACGGATTTGCAGATTAGTTACTCCGAGTCGATTGGACAAAACGACTTTGACCTGCTGATCGGGATTTATCGCGAGTTCAAGCCCAAAGATCTGGAAAGTCAGCGGTTTTTAGATTTGCTGCATGGCTTGTATGTCTTGGAATATCGCAATCGCGTGCATTGGTATGACCTCAACCCAATCGTCAAAGATTTGCTAGTGGAAGAGGGGGTGCTGGATGGTGCCGCAACGGGATGACCCCCAAACCGACAACGAAGAAACTTACGACCAACTGATTTCCCTGATTGAAAACTCCCAGGGACGACTCGCGCCGATTATTGTCTCCTGTGACGACAGTGCGCTGCGACAGCGGATCATCATGCGCTACGAAACCGAGACACGGCAGGCACAGATTCGCCCCTACCGGATTGTATTGGGGCAAGAACCGAGTATGAGAGCCGAGTTGGAGGCGCTGAAGCAACAGGAGAAACATTTGCAGCAGGATGGAGCGGCAGTGTTTACGGTGACGGGAGCCGAGTTGCTGTTGCGAATGACAATTGATCCTCAGGACGAACAGAGCGAGTTAGACAAGTTTTTTGGCTACCTGCAATGGACACGGGAAGGCTTGCGAGAGTTTCGCTATCCGATTGTTCTGTGGGTGACGCAGCGAATTTTGCGGGAAATGAGCCGTCGGGCACCGGATTTTTGGAGTTGGCGCAAGGCAGTCTTGCGGTTTGTGGATGAATCGCCGCAGCTAACTCAGTTTCCCATCACGATTAACCCATCCTCGCAACCAATCCAGGATCAACCCAAAGCCGAAAATTTGCCGCCCCTGGCAGAATTGCAGGCTGAAATTGCCACCCTCACCGCCAAAAATCCAGACGCACCCGGACTGGCAACCCTGTATGAGCGACTGGGACAGGTTTACGCCCAACGCATTAGCCAAGGCATTGCCCAAAACCTGGAGCAAGAACGAGAGCAAACCATCAACGCTTTCCAGCAAGCTATCAGCCGCTATTATCACCAGAACAACCGATCGTCCGAGATGAGCGCACTTACACAATTGGGGCTTTTCCTTCAGTTTCAATCCCTTGATCCAGAGACGATCTCGTGTCACGAAAAATCGCTGGAGGTAGCACGAGAGATTGGCGATCGTCAAGGTGAAGCCGCTGCTCTCGGCAATTTAGGAAGTACTTATCTCATGCTAGGAGAATACCTACAAGGAATCGATTACCTTCGGCAGGCTTTAGAAATCCAACGGGAAATCGGCAATCGCAATGACGAGGGAGGAAGCCTTTGTAATCTGGCTAATGCTTATAGCAAACTGGGGCAATACCCACGGGCAATTGAATTTTATCAACAGGCTTTGGAAGTGCAACGGGAAGTGGGAAATCGCAATTTTGAGTCCAATTCTCTTGGAGGTTTGGGCAATGTTTATGACTCGCTAGGGCAATACCAGCAAGCGATTGACTTCGCTCAGCAAGCCTTAGAAATTACACGTGAGCTTGGAGATCGTCAGGGTGAAGCCAACTGGCTTATGAATTTGGGCAATGCTTACCGCAACCTGGGGCAATACCAGCGGGCGGTCTACTTCTCCCAGCAGTCCTTAAAAATTAGGCGCGAGATTGGCGATCTCCACGGTGAAGCTCTTTCTCTATTTAACATGGCGAGGGCGCTTGCCAAACTGGGGCAATCTTGGAAAGCGCTTCAGCATTTCCAGCAAGCCAAACAGATTTACCAATCTCTGGGGCTGAAACATGAAGTAGAAAATTGTACGACTGAGATTTATCAACTCAACCAAATTATTCCGGTGCAGCAGCCTAATCCTGCGCCCCAAATTAATGATCAACCCTCCGTCCCGCGTCCATCTGTCAGTAAACGCCGTCAAAAAATCCTCTGGTTTTGGGTTTTGGCAGGTGTGGCGATCGCCTTTTTAATATGGTGGGTACTTCACTAGCTGCGTCAACACTCTTTGGATAATTTCTCGTGGCGATCGCCCGGAGTTTTGCTAGAGTGGCAGGGACATTGCCCGTTGAGCTTAGTGAAACACTCATGGTTGCCCAGAAAACAAAATCCCCTCTGCTGCTAACGGCTGGAGCCGCTGCATTGCTGGTTGCTGGCGGTGGTGGGGCGTATTGGTATTTATCTCAGTCTAAAGCCGCTCCTGAAGACCTGCCCGTGGGTGCGGAGGTGATTCCGCAAGATGCCCTGATTGCCATTTCTGTCACCACAGAGCCGGGGCAGTGGCAAAAATTGCGTGAGTTTGGCACGGTTCAAAGTCAGGCGGCATTTGATAAAAGTTTGGCAGAAGTGCGCGATCGCCTGCTGACCGCAAACGGATTTGACTATCAAAAGGACATTCAGCCATGGGTGGGTGAAGAGGTGACCGTGGCATTTTTGGGACCCAAAGCGCCTGTAACTTCTCCGGCGATTCCGCCTAATCAGCAGTCGCTTGTAGTGGTGCTGCCGATTCGCGATCCGTTGAAAGCAAAAGAGATTTTAGAACAGCCGCGTCCTCAGGGTGGCAAGCTGAACAACCGCAGCTACAAAGGCTTTGACATTAAGGAAACTCAAGGAACGGCACAGGCATTTTCAGCAACGGCGATCGATGGCAAGTATCTCCTAGTCACGAATGATCCTAAAGCCACCGATCGCGCGATCGATGCCTACAAAGGAGAGGCAACCCTGGCAAGCACTCCGGGTTATAGTCAGGCGTTGGGTCAGGTTAAAGTCCCTCAAGCCTTTGGCAAAGTGTATGTCAATCTGCCAGCAGCGGCAGTGGTGACGGCGGCAAACACCGGGCGATCGCTCTCTCCACAAAACTTAGAGCAACTTCAGCAGAATCAAGGGGTTGCGGCTACTGCAACCTTGGAGCCAGAAGGCATCCAGCTTAAAAGTGTGTCTTGGCTCAAACCAGACAGCATCCGCAAGTTTGATGGCAAAAACACCGCTTCCGTTATGCCAACTCGCCTACCTGCGGATACGATTGTGATGGCATCGGGCGGCAATTTGAAAAAGTTTTGGCAGGACTACAGTCAAGGCGCAGCAGCGAATCCAGTCACGCCGATTAACCCAGATGTGATTCGCTCAGGGATTAAATCCACGGTTGGTATGGATTGGGAGCAAGATTTTCTGCCCTGGATGGATGCCGAGTTTGCGATCGCCCTTGCCGCTGCGCCAGAGGGCACTCCTGCCAGTCTCCCGTTCAGCTTGTTGATCATGACCAAAGCCAGCGATCGTCGGGCTGCTGAAGCCACTTTAAAGAAGTTGGATGATGCCATGGTCGAGCGCTATAAATTCAAAGTGGAAGAAACGACTGTTGCTGGAAAGCCTGTGACTGCGTGGACAGTGCCCCAAGGTGGAGCCATCATTAATCGCGGTTGGTTAGATGGCGACATTACCTTCCTATCGCTAGGCGCACCGATCGCCAGTGCAATTGTGCCACGCCCCACTAAACCGTTAGCAGACAGTGAGGCATTCAAAAAAGCAATCCCTGCGGGACTCAACCCAAACAACGGGCATTTCTATTTGAATGTGGATGAGGCAATTAATGCGAAAAAATTCCCCATTTTGCAACTGCCACCCGGTAACCGAGAACTGGTTGCAGCCGTGCGATCGCTGGGGATTACGGCGGCAGTGAGCGGCGATCGCACTACTCGCTATGATGTGTTTGTGGGTTTACAAAAAGCGGGAAATCCCAAACCCTTGCCTAACCCAACCGTTCCACCTGCCTCACCTAGTCCGATCCCGGTTGTGCCGCCCCCGCAATAAGAGGCAGGAGGCAAGAGGCGGAAATTAAATAAATTCGAGATTCGTAGGGGCGCGGCATTTGGGCAAAAATCCTTGCAACTCAAGCAGAGTCATCTAGCCAAATGCCGCGCCCGTACAATTCCTGTCCGTATTGCCGTCAGCATCGTAGGATAGAGGAATAAGAACGCTTCGCTCAAAGATTTTTTGTGGAGAACACGAAATGGATCTGGTTCAACTGCAAGGCATTTTAGACAATGCTTCTTTTGCAGTGTTGTTTATCACGATGCTGGTGTATTGGGTTGGGGCAGCCTTTCCAAACTTCCCCTATTTGGCGATCGCCGGAACGACGGGCATGGCGATCGCCAATCTTTGCATAGCGGCACTCTTGGGCGCACGCTGGTTAGAAGCCGGATACTTTCCCCTCAGCAATCTCTATGAGTCGCTGTTTTTCCTAGCCTGGGGCATTACTACAATGCACTTTGTGGCAGAGCGAATGAGCCGCAATCGTTTAGTCGGCGTGGTCACTGCGCCGATTTGTATGGGCATTGCTGCTTTTTCTACGTTGACATTGCCCACTGAGATGCAAGCCTCTGCGCCCTTGGTGCCAGCGCTCAAATCCAACTGGTTGATGATGCATGTCAGTGTGATGATGTTGAGCTATGCCACGCTAATGGTAGGTTCTTTGCTGTCGATCGCGTTTTTAGTCGTCACCCGTGGGCAAGCGGTCGAGCTAAAGGGCAGTTCTGTCGGGACAGGTAGCTATCGCGATCGCAAATATCAACTGCGGAAAGCGGGTGAACCCTTGGGTGAGAGTTCAGGGACAGAAATGACGGCGGCATTTTCTAACAATGGTTCTGTTGCGGTCATGGCACCTCCTGCGATCGCGGTTACCCTATCACCCCAGCGTCTCAGCTTGGCAGACACCCTAGATAACATCAGCTATCGCATGATTGGGCTAGGCTTCCCGCTGATTACCATTGGGATTATTGCCGGAGCGGTTTGGGCAAATGAGGCATGGGGTTCCTATTGGAGTTGGGACCCAAAGGAAACGTGGGCGCTGATTACCTGGTTAGTGTTTGCTGCCTATTTACACGCTCGAATTACCAAAGGGTGGCAAGGTCGTCGTCCAGCACTGCTAGCAGCAGTGGGCTTTTTAGTCGTTTGGGTCTGCTATTTAGGCGTGAATTTGTTGGGGAAAGGGCTTCATAGTTACGGCTGGTTTTTCTAAAATGGATGAGTTTCAACCTTTGGATAATGATGAAGTGCTGTTTGTCAGCCTCGGTCGGGTGCTGATGGCAAACCCCACCTTTAAGGTAGGCGAGTTTATCGATGCGTTGGCGCAGGCAATTAGCGATCGCGAAGAAGATTGGGTCGAAGAAAACGAAGGCTGGTTTAACGACGGTTTAGACTGTCAAGCCCTACGGTTTAGCGGTCAGGGTTGGCAGCGGGGTCGAGTTCGCATCCGGCTAGAATTTTTGCCCGATAGTCCCAAAGCGCGTCTGCCTGAACGCCGCACTGAACAGCCACGCCGTTTAGGGAAATTAGAGCCGCGCCCTGATGCCCCTTCTCGTAGCGATCCAAATGATGCCTATCGGTTAGGGCGATCGGAGTCAAACTTGGAAGACTTTTATGGTAGCCCGGATGATGATTACTAGCTCCTAACCCCCGATCAAATGAGTCACCTCGTTGTAGAAAATTCTCTTCCTTCTTGGACAGTTCTGCACGCTCATTTGCATAAAAGCCTGAAAAAAAGGCTTCTACTAAAGCGGGGATCGCGGATTTTGATGGCAGTGTCCGGTGGGCAAGATTCTCTTTGTCTAGCAAAGATGCTGTTAGATTTGCAGCCAAAATGGGGTTGGAACCTAGCGATCGCCCATTGTGATCATCAGTGGCGATCGGATTCGGCAGCAAATGCTTTATTTGTGCGAAACCTGGCGAATCAGTGGCAAATTTCCTACTTTGAGCAAACGGCTGAAGGGGTTCTATCCAGTGAAGCCGTAGCGCGTCAATGGCGCTATGAAAGCTTGATACAGATTGCTCAGCGGCAGGGCTATGACATCATCGTCACAGGACATACTGCCAGCGATCGCGCCGAAACATTGCTCTATAACCTGATACGTGGCAGTGGTGCCGATGGCTTGCAAGCGTTGACTTGGACGCGATCGCTGGCTGCAAATCTTCAGCTAGTTCGTCCTCTGTTGAGCATCACTCGCGCCCAAACTGCCCAGTTTTGCCAGGAAATGGAACTGACTATTTGGGAAGACAGTACCAATCAAAGTTTGGAATTTGCTCGAAACCGCATTCGTTTAGAACTCATTCCCTATCTGCAAGCTCACTTTAATCCTCAAGTAGAGCAAGCGCTCAACCAGACTACAGAATTACTGCAAGCGGAGGTAGAATACCTGGAAGCGGCAGCCAGTCAGTTACTTGTTCAAGCAGAGTGGGGCGTTGAGGGACAATCTGCTCGGTTTAATCGGCGAGTCCTACAAACGGCAGCGATCGCCCTACAACGCCGTGCTGTTCGCCAACTCTTGCAGCAAAGTTTGCCTGAAACTCCTAACTTTGAACAGATTGAAAAATTGGTCACGCTAATTGCCGCCCCCAACCGATCGCAAACTGATCCATTTCCAGGCGGCGCGATCGCTCAAGTAGAAGGAGATTGGATTTGGCTACGGGATAGCAATTCTACGGATTAGTCAAGCTGCTAATGACTTGGCGAATTTCGGCAATTGCCTGCTGCTGCGAGTCGGCGGCTTCTTGCCCTTGTGCCATGCTACCCGCGATCGCTTCCAGTTTTTGGCGCATTCCGTCTGTAGCATCCTGCACAGGCTGAAGCATTTCTTGATAGGTTGCAACTTTACCGATCACTTCAGAATCGGCTTTACGTCGGGTTAGGAGTTCATTTTCAAACCGCTTGAGTTCATTGCGTTTAGCTTCTTGCTCCGTTGTTTGAGTATTGACCATGGTTTCCGTCTGTTGAATTGCCGCTTGCATTTGCGTGATTTGAGCTTCGAGTGCCTGTAGCTCATCGGCTTGCTGCTGCCGTTGGGCATCAATTTGAGTCAAAATCGGTTCAAGATCGATCACGCCCTCACTGCCCTCTGCTTCGGCAAGACCTTGGCGACGGCGAAGAATTGACTGATGTTGGTTGAGAAACGCTTTCCGTTCTTGAAGGCTGCGGCGCTGCCCAACCAGAGTTTCATACAACATTTGGTATCCATCTTGCTCGTCTGACATCTCATTTTCTAGATTGAGGCGATCGTACTCATTTGCCGCCTCAATTTTGGCTTTGATATCATCAATTTCTTGTTGCTTTGATCGCAATTCTTCCTCTTGACTTTCCACAAAACTAGATAGTTTCAATAGTTCGCTTTCCAAATCTTGGGTCACCTTTTGCAGGTCATCCATCGACATTTTTTCCAGCGCTTCCACATCTACTTGAAATCCAATTTTTACGTGGTCAGAGGTGGCTGCCAACCGATAGACTTGCTGATGTAGTTCATCCTGACTTTGAAGCTGGCTAGAAAGCAATCTTACATAATCCTGTTTGCCGATTAATGCAGCCTGCTGAGATCTGAGTTCTGCTTTGGCTTGGTCTAAAGCAGCTTGAGCCTGATGCCACTCTTGCCAGCGATCGTTAATCGCTTGTGCCTGCTGTTCAATCTCATGATTGCTTTGATTAATCTGCGATCGCTGCTGCTCCAAAGTCTGCCAATAACGGTTCAGCCGCTCTTGATGGTGAGATAAAATTTCAAACGAAGCATTCAGCGATTCTCGAACTGGTTCTACTGGAGATGTCCCTGTCAACCGATCTAGCACTTCATACAATGCGCGTGACTTATCCTCATCTAGCACCGTAGACTGCTGCATTGTTGCCTGTTGTTCTTCCATGCGGCGCGTCTCACCCCGCAGATGATCCCAAGCCCCTTCTAATTCTTGGCGGTTCCGCTCATAAGCTTCTTTTTGCTGGTTAATTTCTTCTTGCGAAGCATTAATCTCTTGGCGCTGCTGCTCCATTTGCTCAAAGTCTTCTTCCATCTGCTGAAGCTGTTCCCGCCGAGCTTCCATTTCCATTTCTCGACGGTTTAGCTCTTGACTTTGATAGGTGAGCGACTGCTTCCACTGCTCAATCTCTTCTTCTTGAGTTTTGAATTTTTCCTGCAAGCGAGAGAAGTTTTGCAAGATACTGACCAAAGGACGACCTGCTTCTTGAACGCGCTGCACTTGCCGATTGGCTGATAGATCAACCAGCACCAAGGCGCCCGCCCCATAGCTGGTTGCCTCATCAGACGGAATCACTTCGTCGCCTGAAATCGGCGCCCAGTTCTGTTCGGATCGCTGACAGGCAAGTAGTCTAAGTTCGGCTTTGCCACCCCCACCGATGAATCCACCGCTTTTCTTTTGTACTTCTGCTAGATACAGCACGCCACTAATCCCCTTCTTTGTCTTTGCCCAACCAAAATTAACAAATGCGTTAGTTAAACTCGTTAATCTAAGCCTAATTCACAAATTGCTTCAGCAGCCTAACGCACTAGGCAAGATGGATCTAAAGCATCATGACGCGAATTTATCCAAATGATCTGCCTGGAGTGATAAACCATAGAACACTATTGCCTGATTAAACTAGCTTGCCCAATCCGGTTTGCCGCTGATATAAGACTGATTAAATATGCACTTATGCCCAACGCCGATATCTTGAAAACATCCATACCTAGTCAATCAAGAAGGATTTATTTGACTTATTCCGTTGAAACACAGAAACCACTATTGATAGCAGAACTATGGCAACATGAGGATTTTTTGTGCTGGATTCGTACCTGAGAAAAAATAATATCCTAACAGGTACAAACTGAATGCATGGATAAATCATGGATTATTCCAGAAAGATCTGCAAAGATTTAGCGAAATCTAGCTGCCAAACCTGATATTTGATTCACGGCATTGTTAATGGTTGATGGCTCAGCTTTTGCCCCTAACTTAACATCGCTTGTGAGATTTACTAAAGAAATGTAACAGGTGAAGCGGCGATCGCTCTATTTGCCAGTTTCTAGGTGAACCTTTTAAGAAAATAGCCAAATATTCATGCAGGGCAAACTTAGTGAAATTGATATTCGCAGTATTCTGCAACTCATTGAATTGGGGCAGCGAACCGGAGAACTTTTCGTAGAAGCCTACCCCTCCCAGTCTACTGCGGTAGATTCGGAGGTCGCTCAGACGATAGGAACTCAAACCGCTGTTTCTAGTGAGCAATTTTGGTTTGTTTTCTTTTTGAATGGACAAATTATTTATGCGGCTGATCCCGATGTGCGACTGGTGCGGCTACGGGATTATCTCCAGCGATATAGGGTAGAAGAAGCCCTTAATCCATTAATGAAAGGAGCGATCGCCACTGCTAATGCTCCTGAATATAGCTATCTTTGGGCGCTGATGGAAAACCACACGCTTACTCCTGCCCAAGGTCGCAGCATCATTCAAAGTATGGTGCATGAAACCTTATTTGATTTACTCAGCCTGCACCATGGCACCTTTATATTTGAAATTGGGCAGCCCTTATCTCCCCAACTCACCTCCTTTGAAATAGAACCCTTGTTAACCCACACCATGAAACAGGTGCAACGCTGGAAACAGTTTTATCCCTATATTTATTCCACCGAACAATGTCCCGTCATTACGAATGTCGGCGTTTTGCAGGACACGCTATCTAACCGCACTTTTGATAAACTCTCTAAATTTGCAGATGGAAAAACCACGCTCCGACAAATTGGCAGATATCTGAACCGTGATATTTTGACCGTTGCTCAGGCAATTTATCCCTATATTCAGCAGGGCGTTATTCAACTCACCAGCCCAGAAATGATGGTTCAGACCGTCCGCAAGGGCAATGATTTAACTCGGCGATCAACTAACCCGGATCACACTAAAACACATCCGCCTAAAATTGTTTGTATTGATGACGGAGTGACCGTTCGGGAGACAGTGAAGCAAATTTTGACTCGGCAGGGTTATGAGGCGATCGCGATCGGGAACCCCCTAGAAGCCTTGAGCAGCGTTTTCCAAATTATCCCCGACCTGATTTTGTGTGATATCACCATGCCTGAACTAGACGGCTACGAAGTGTGCGCCATGTTACGCACCTCCACCCTATTTCGCCAAACACCCATTATCATGCTCACGGGCAAAGATGGCTTCATCGATCGCGTTAGAGCTAAATTAATTGGAGCTACAGACTATTTAACAAAGCCATTTGGCGAAAGTGAGCTATTAATGCTAGTCGAGAGCTACATTGGTTCAGCCCAGATCGAACGTCAACAATCATCAACTCAATTCACAATCAACCCAAAAGATGAAGTACAACTTGAAAGAACAAACGTAATTTCAACACCATCAACGCCACTTAACTCGTAAATGGGGGTACTTTAGTTAGTAGCAGTTCAAGGTAAGCGGCGATTCGCTCTTCCCGTTCACCTTCAAACCGGCAAGCAGGTAGAAAGCATGAGTATAGTTCTGGTTGTCGAAGACAGCGTCACTCAACGAGAAATGATTAAAGACCTCCTCAAAGGGAGCGGTCTGGATGTTGCAGTTGCCAGCGATGGCGTGGAAGCACTAGAGCAAATTGAAGGGAGTTGCCCCGATCTGGTTGTTCTAGATATTGTCATGCCCCGGATGAACGGGTATGAAGTGTGCCGTCGTCTCAAGGCTGATCCTAAAACTCAGAACGTTCCAGTGGTCATGTGTTCTTCAAAAGGAGAAGAATTCGATCGCTATTGGGGCATGAAGCAAGGAGCCGATGCATACATTGCTAAACCCTTTCAACCCACTGAATTAGTTGGAACTGTTAAGCAATTATTACGAGGATAGGGGCTGAGCAAATGGTAGGAATTCCAGATTTTCTAACCGGCAGAGGACACGACCAAGCACCCGAATTTCAGGAGCTTGAGAGTCCTGAAGGTGAACTCCATCTACGATTTTATGTCTCTTCGGGAACTGAGTTCGCCCTGCCTGCCACGGGCATTAAAGAAGTTTTGTCTCCTCCTCCCGATCGCATTACGCCCATTCCGAATGTTTCCCCCTTGCTTTTGGGTACGCTGAATGTGCGGGGTCGGGTTGTTTGGGTTGCCGATTTGGGGCAATTTCTCGGAGATTCAGTGCCACTCAATACCGACAGACCCGAAGTATCTGTGATTGCCGTAGAAGATCAAGACTTGATGCTGGGGTTAGCGGTAGATAGGATTGTTGGCATGGAATGGCTTGATCTAGACGAGGTGCAAATGCCTCAAAATGTACCCGACAGCGTGGCTCCGTTCTTGCGAGGAGAATGGATTCTAGATACTCTAGCGAGTAAATATCTGCGGTTGCTCGACCAGATTGCAATTTTACGGTCAGCACGGTGGGCAGCATAAAGGAGGGCGATCGCAGCATGGCAAAACAGCATCATGAAATTGGATGTTCGGTCTTACAAATCGGGGATAGTATAGATGCTATTCATTGCATTTTGAGCCATCACTCTGGGAAGCCGAGGCTATCGTACTCAATAATCAACTGGGAGAGGGCACATGGGAACAGGTACTGAGTACGCACAAGACTATCAGCGAGCTCAAATTGCCTACATGAACGGCAGCTATGAGGACGCTGCTCAAATCGTCGATCGCTTAATTCAAGACTTCCCAGATGATCCAAGCGCCAATTTGCTGCGAGGGCATATTTACTGCTATGGATTGCAGCAATACGACGTTGCCAAAGAGCAATATGAGTCTGTATTGCACCTAACTGACGATCCCGATTTCACTAACTATGCAAACCAAGGCTTGGAACATCTGGGTGAACAAGCTGGCGTTCCACAACAGACTTTTGACGAATTCAACGTTAGTCCAGATGCAACCTTTCATGATGCTTTGGATGATGAAGGATTTGCTGGCTCCTTTAATGCTCCTACCAACCTACAGGATTTCCCCTCTGACTCGTTTGATAGCCTGACCAATGACCCTGTTCCCGACTCGTTTGATAGCCTCACCGATGAGATAGATTTTGCTGCTTTTGACGATGCTTTTGACATCGATGGTTTCAACACTCCAGTAGACTCCCCATCCAATAGCGACATCCAGTTTGATAATCCTTTTGGAGAAGAAAGCTTTGCCAGCACGAATGAATCCATGCCCGCTTTTTCTGATCCGTTTGCTGTTGAAACGACCCACTCTGGGCAAGACTCTAACGCTTTTAGTACGACAGACCTAGATGCGTTTGCGGCTCCTACTGATATGCCGGGCGATGATTATGGGCTAGATGCTTTCAGCGATCAATCTAATTTTCCATCAACGTTTGATGAATTCGACGATGCGTTTGCTCCTTTGGACTTGCAAGAAGAGGCTCCTTACTCGCCGCCTTTGTCGGGTGGAGGGTTAAGCGATCGCCCCCCTGAAGCTTCTAGCGGCATTCGCGGCAGTCTATCCCATCCGGTCGGCGAAGACGACACGTTGTTCATGGGATCTGCAAACGCTTATGAGGATGGAGATTCTTCTTTCAATTCATCGGATGAATCAGTACCACTGAATGCTGACTATCGAATGGGCAATTCTGGTGCTGCTTATAGCAATTCGTTGAATGATTCCATTGGATCAAGTGGATCAACAGGGCAAAATAATGTCGATTTCTTGGATGAATTCGACGAGTTTGATGATTTAGGTAATCTGTCTGATTTTGATTTGTCAGAAAATTCGGCAGGGTTTACTCGCCCAGCAGTTGGGGCTGACTTTGGGATTCCTTCTGCTACCGATCCGCAAGATTCAGCGATGGATTTTACTTCCCCTGGCGATCGCTCCTTTGTCAACGATGATGAGGTTTTTAGTCTCACCAGCAGCACGGATCAAGTTCCTGCGTTTACCCAGTCCGATCCCCAAAATCTTGATCCGGCAGTCACCGTGGAGCAAGGACTTCTCGCCCCGATGGAAAACGCATCTATTGCGGCGAAACACCTGATTATTGCTTTGGCGGCTGGCATTTGTTCGGCGATCGGGGTGGCTGGTGTAAACTACGCTGTCTCTTCTAGCGTTTCTCAAGAAAATCCGGCTGTGGTTTCCCAACTACGAAACACGGGTTGGCTAATGACTGGAACCGCCGGAATTGCGAGTTTTGTAGCAACGTTTGCTTTAGGGCAAGTTGCCGCGAAACAAATGAAGCGTTCCACTGATGATTTGCAAGCTCAGTTCAATTCGGTTTGTCAGGGAAACCTAAACGCTCGTGCCATCATTTATGCCGAGGATGAATTTGGGCAACTGGCGACTGGCTTTAATCAGATGGCACGAGTGATTTTGACGACCACCAGTGAAGCTCAACGGAAAGCAGAAGAGCAAGAGCAAGCAAAAGAAGATTTGCAACGCCAAGTGATTCGGCTTCTAGATGACGTAGAAGGGGCAGCAAGGGGTGATTTGACCGTGCAAGCAGAAGTGACCGCTGATGTATTGGGTGCAGTTGCCGATTCCTTCAACCTGACGATTCAAAACCTGCGGGAAATTGTGCAACAGGTAAAAGTAGCGGCACGGCAGGTGAGTAAAGGCTCTACCGACAACGAAATGTTTGCTCGTAGTTTGTCCTCAGATGCCTTACGGCAGGCGGAAGAATTGGCGGTTACCCTAAATTCTGTGCAGGTGATGACTGAATCGATTCAACGGGTGGCGGAAAGTGCCCGTGAAGCGGAACAGGTGGCGCGTTCAGCATCTGAAACCGCATTGAGGGGCGGTGAAGCGGTAGAGCGTACTGTAGCGGGGATTTTGCAAATTCGGGAAACTGTGGCAGAAACCACTCGCAAGGTAAAACGTCTGGCAGAGTCTTCTCAGGAAATTTCCAAAATTGTTGCTTTGATTTCACAAATTGCCTCTCGAACAAATTTGCTAGCGCTAAATGCCAGTATTGAGGCGGCTCGTGCTGGAGAAGCTGGTCGTGGGTTTGCGATTGTGGCAGATGAAGTGAGACAGCTAGCCGATCGCGCTGCCAAAGCGTCGAAGGAAATTGAACAAATCGTCCTCCAGATTCAAGGTGAAACTGGATCGGTGATGACGGCAATGGAGGAAGGAACGCAACAGGTGATTGAGGGGACAAAGTTGGCGGAACAGGCAAAGCGATCGCTAGAGGATATTATTACCGTATCCAATCGCATCGACGTACTGGTGCGATCAATCACCGCTGATACAGTCGAACAAACTGAAACATCTAGGGCAGTGGCGCAAGTCATGCAGTCGGTAGAACTTACGGCTCAAGAAACATCTCAAGAAGCTCAACGGGTGTCCGGATCGCTGCAAAGCTTAGTAGGCGTTGCTCGTGACTTGCTTACCTCCGTTGAACGATTCCGGGTAGAAACGGTAGATCGTAAGTAAGATGGTGTTCAAGGGCGATCGCTTATTCCTCATCAGATTCCAATTGATGTCAATTTTTAGTAGATCGAGTACATTAAAGCAATCCAGAACATGGTTTCATAAAAACCATGAAATTAACGATTACATTTCTAATTCGTTTTTCTGGATAGTGACCCTGTTCAGCCAAAATTCTACTCAGCAAAATTTCACATTGACCCGGTGCATCACTTGTTTCAATTGCCGACGGCAATGTGTTTTGCTAGCAACAACCCTCTCCGAAGGAATGGAGTACTGCCATGCAGCCTGATCAACAGCAGCGAATCATGGGCTATTTCATTGAGGAGGCGAAAGACCACCTCAATACAATTGAGCAGGGTTTGCTGAATCTACAAGCAACCATCGAAGATTCAGAAACGGTGAATGAGGTTTTTCGAGCGGCTCACTCCATCAAAGGCGGTGCTGCCATGTTGGGGTTGGACAGTATTCAGCAAGTTGCCCACCGTTTAGAAGATTACTTTAAACTCCTCAAAGAAACATCCATCCGTGTTGACCAAAAGCTAGAATCTCTTTTCCTAAAGGTCTTTGATGCTCTTCAAGAATTAGTCGGGCAACTGCAAGGTTCCTTTGGTTTGACTGAAGAAAATGCCAAGGTGGTCATTTCAGCCGTTGAGCCTACCTTTAGTGAATTAGAACAGCACTTATCTCAGATTGCCGCTAACGCTCCAGCCGTCTCTCGCGAACCTGTTTCTACACCTGCTTTTGTTTTTTCCCATCACTCAGAAAATGCAGTCGAAGAACTCTTCAAGGGAGAGATTCCGGCTCGTTTGCGGGAAATGCTGCAATTATTCAAACAGCCTGATGTAGAGACAGCACCCCGGCAGCAACTTCAAGAAATTTGTCGCAGTTTAAGCAGCATGGGCGAACAGTCCGGCTTGTCTGCTTGGTGCCATTTGATTGATACTGCTCGTCAGGCGATCGCTTATCCCGAAAATAGCTATCGTGTACTTGCTCCAATTGTTATTAAAGACATTAAACAAGCCCAAGAAATGGTGATTGCAGGTCGTGCTGGAGACATTACTCCTTGCGAACAACTGCAAGCGCTTCTTCCTGCTGACTCTTTGCTCGATACAATAGTCCAGGTCGATTTTGCAGATTTGCTAGCAGAAGTAGACCCAATGGATTTGTCAGAATCATCTGATTTAGATTTTAATGATTTTGACGAAACAGACCTTAACTTTGATCAAGATCTTTCTTCCTCTACTGATTTTTCTTTAAGCGGTTTAGAAGCCACAGAAATTGGTTTGGATTTAGGCAGCGATCTGACTACTCAACTGGCGGACGATGACTTTGACACTCATCAGGGTCCTGAAGTAGGCATGGCAGAACTCAATACGCTAGCCGATTTATTTGAAGGAGAAATGCCAGATTTAGGCTTGACCTGGCAAAAAGAAGAAATTCTCACAGATGACTCTGATATATTTGCGACCCCTGATACTGCTCAAGTCTTTGATCCCTCTAGTGACTTTTCTGACCTTCTATTTGACGAAGAATCGCCTCAAACTCACTCATCTGCTACTTCAGACGATGAGTTGAATGATCTATTTGGTGATGATTTCTCAGACAGCTTGGCATTAGATACCGCGATTCGTGAAACGATCCCTGGGGGAATCGCCCAAGAGTTGATCGCTTTTCCTCCGGCTGAAAGTAGCCCGATTGACTCAGATGACTTTGACGATTTATTAACCATTAGTCCGTCCAACTCATCATCTACCGATTTAGATGATGTCTTTGGAGATCTGATTTTAGAGGAAGATCTAGCCGATAGCGGCGATTCCCTATCGGATCTAGATCTGGAGTTGAATTTAGAGACTTTACAGCCTACAGATGCTCCCCTGTTAAACGAATTTTATAGCGATGATTTGAATCTAGATCTAGAACTGTCTGACTCTGACCTAAGCAGTCTGCCTGAGTCTACTGTTGTTCCTGATCCTTGGGGAGAACTGGAAGCCCCTGGAGCCCTTGAAGCTCCAGGTATTTCTTTAGAAGAACTGGCTTTAGAAGAAAATAGTCTAGATAACTTTCTAGAAAGCTTGCCTGATGACTCTATTCTGGATCTTGAAGCAATCTTAGAAAGCAATCAATCGTTTGATGAACTCCAGCCTGAAAGCTCTGAACCACTGGTTTCATCGGAGGAGACAATCCCCGACCCTTGGGGTGAGTTGTCAGAAGCACCTGAACTGGCGATCGCGGCTGCGGCTGTCCCAGATGAGATTTCTGCTCCTTCTCTGAGCGATTTTGACCTAGATCTCGAAGAGTTCAACTTTGATCAGGTTGAAGCAACTTCAGATTCAACAGCACCCTCTTTTCAACTTGAAGAAGAACTTGAAGGAAATAGTTTTGAAGAAAGTAGCAACCTAGCCCTTGATAACTTTTTCGATGATTTATCATCTGACTTTTCAGAGAGTATAGAAACTCAAACCGTCGAGGCTGACTTCAATACTCCAGATTTATCCACAGTAGATTTTAATGAACTCTCGAATCTAGACTCATTCCTAGGTACTCCAGAAAATGCATCTTTACCTGAAGATTCAATTTCTGAATTGCTGATAGATGATGAAAACTCGCTGAATTTTGATTTGCTTGATAATACATTTTTTGAAGAGGCTGAAATCAACGAAGCACCTCTAACTATTAATCCCATCTCAGATATTTCGGAGAGTGATCTTTCAGAAAGTGATCTTTTTGATGAGGCGATAGAAACTTCTACAGAAAATGAAGATTCTTTTGAATTCATGCTGGGTCAAGCAGATCCCCTTCTTTCCGAGGAGACAAGTAACCTAGACGATTTGTTTGGGGAACCCTTTGAGGAAAATACAGCAAACTTACTAGAGCAATCAGACGATCTATTGTCTGGGCAACTTGATAGTTCTAGTGATTCCATAGGCATAGGCGATTTAGATGATTTATTTGGAGAGACTAATTCTTTTGATAATTTGTCAGACTCGCTCAGCCTGACTGAAGAACCTATCCAGCTTGAGCCGCCTGCTATAAGTCCTACAGAAAATGAAGATTCCTTTGAATTAACACTCGACGAAACAGACGCTATTCTCACCGATGAAACAGGTGATTTAGATGATCTGTTTGGTGAAATAGCTGTTGTAGAAAATTCACAAGATTTTCTAGGGCTATCATCTGAGCAATTTGATAGTTCTGGCGATGCTACAGATGATTTAGAAGATTTATTTGGAGAAACTAATCCTTTTGAAGATTCAGCAAACTTGCTCAATCTCACCGATGAAATTAGCCAGTTCGACAAATCTGAGTCTCTGATTGATGAGCTTGAGGATCTCAATGGGCTTGATGAACCTTTGACAGACTCAGATCAGCTTTTAGAGCTTGAGCTTGAGTCTTACCAAGTTTCCCTTTTAGATAATGAGGGACAGCTTGAGGATGGTCTTGTTTTTGAAGATAGTCTGGTTGTTGCAGAATTTGAAGTTGAAGATGACCTTGCAACTGAAACTCTTCTAGTCTTTGAAGAGCTATCTTTTCCAGACTCATCTCTAGATATTGAGAATAGTTCAAGTTTGGATGATTTACTAGGGGATGAAAATCCTTTCACTGAAGAACCATCTGAACTAGATGATCTATTTGGTGAAAATGTTTTTTCGATGGAGCAAGATTCCGACAGTGAGTTGAACAATTTGTTAGGAGATGAGCTTTCATTTGAGACTATTCAAGGTGAAGAGGATCAAGGCGAAGATGACCATGTTAATCTTTTAGAACCTGATCAGGATTTGGAAGACTTAAGTTTGAATGAATTAAGTTCTTCTAACAACGATTTCTTAGATTTAGAAAACATTACAGCAGATGAACTCCTTCAAGATGATTTAGCTTCAGCAACTGATAACTTCTCTGATTTAGATAATCTTCTAGGCTCGGATGATCTTTCAAGTGGTGAGCTTCGAGATGATGAAATATCGTCCATGACACCGGACGATTTTACTAATGCTGATCTTGCTGACTCTGATGCGTTCTCTGATTTAGATAATCTTTTAGACAGCAATGATTTTTTGGGCGAGGAGTTGCTAAATGATGCTTCTTTACAGGATGAGATCGCTTCCACATCATCAGAACCAGATGAATTCGATGATTTGGATAGTCTTCTTGATGATGAAGTTTTTCCTTCTGAGAATAGCGAACCTGAGAGTAACGAATTTGATGAATTAGAAGCATTATTGGGCGGTGGCGCTGTTCTTGGTGCTGGCGCGATCGCTTTTGCGAATGGAGATGCTGATAGTGAAGAACATGCCGATGTTGGGGAACCACTAGCGTTTGATGAATTTTCTGACCTAGAGTCTTTGTTAGGGGATGAAATTGATTTCCATGCTGCGGGGTCAGCCCTTAGTGAAGGTGCGGGAAGTAGCTCTGGGTTTGATGATCTTGACGATCTGCTGAAGGACACCGAGGAGAAGTTAGGCGGGGTTCCGTCTGTTAAAGTGGTTCGGGGTAGCGCTCCTCAGCCGCGACGCACGAATCGTCCCACCCGTGGATTTAGTGAACAAACGATGCGGGTGCCAGTCAAACATTTGGACAACCTCAGCAACTTGGTTGGGGAACTGGTGGTTAATCGCAATAGCCTAGAACAAGATCAAGAGCGCTTACGGCAGTCTTTAGACAACTTGCTCTATCAAGTGCAGCAGTTAAGCGATGTTGGACAGCGGATGCAGGATTTATACGAGCGATCGCTGCTCGAAAGTTCTCTGCTTGCGAGTCGGCAAGGCTACCGGGCTGAACCGTTTCAATCCAACTTGCGTCGTGCAGAAATGGTTGAAAATGCCGCTACTCGTTCCAATGAAGTAGAATATGACCCGCTCGAAATGGATCGATTTACCGGCTTTCACTCTCTTTCTCAAGAAATGATTGAGTTGATTGTGCGAGTCCGAGAATCTTCTTCTGATATTGAGTTCATCGTTGACGAAACGGAACAGGTCACGCGCATGTTTCGCCAAGTCACCACTCAACTTCAAGAGGGACTAACCCGGTCTCGCATGGTGCCGTTCGCTCAAACCGCCGATCGCCTGCCGCGAGCCGTTCGCGATATTTCCATGAAAGTCGGCAAGCAAGCTGAGTTGGTGATTGAAGGGCGAGAAACCTTAATCGACAAAATGATCTTGGAGCAACTCTATGATCCAATGACCCACCTGGTGAACAATGCAATCACCCACGGCATTGAGTCTCCAGACGTTCGTAAAGCGGCTGGAAAACCTGCCTCTGGGCGGATTATCATTCGGGCATTTCACCAAGGTAACCAAACCATTCTTTCGGTGTCAGACGATGGTGCTGGCATTGATGTGGAACGGGTCAAATCGAAGGCAGTTGAAAAGCGCCTAATCAGCCAAACTGAAGCTAGAAGCATTTCTCGATTAGACGTTTATGATATTCTCTTTCATCCTGGATTTAGTACTAAAGATCAGGCGGACGATTACTCTGGTCGCGGTGTGGGTATGGACGTGGTGCAGACTAGCTTAAGTGAAATTCGAGGAGTGATTAGTACCGATTCTACTCCTGGAAAAGGGACTACTTTTACCATTCGTCTGCCGCTGACCTTAAGTATTTCTAAGGCGCTTTGCTGTATCAGCGATCGCGCTCGAATTGCCTTCCCCATGGATGGGGTGGAAGATATGCTAGATATGCCGAAGGAGCGCCTTCAAACGGATGCAGAGGGTCAGTCCTCCATTGCTTGGCGAGATACGATTCTTCCAGTACGACCCTTGGCGGAACTGCTAGGCTACAACCGCCACTTAGGACGCGGTAACGTCTATGGAGGCAACCAAGAAGACGATATTGTCTCTGTTGTGGTGCTTCGTAGTGCTGGCAACTTTTTGGCGCTGCAAGTGGATCAAGTTTTAGGAGAACAGGAAATTGTTATCAAACAACTTGAAGGTCCTGTTCCTAAACCAATTGGTGTCGCAGGTGCAACAGTTTTGGGCGATGGACGCATCATGCCGATCGCCGATGTATTGGAACTGATTGATCTGTCCATGGGTCGAATTCGTCGCGATGCCGGCGGTTCACTGTGGGAGCAAAGTGACGATGGTATGGCTCCAGAAGCTCCTGCTACCAAAACTGAGCCAATGGTGCTGATTGTGGATGACTCCATTACCGTTCGCGAACTACTGTCTATGACCTTTAATAAAGTCGGCTATCGAGTTGAACAGGCACGAGATGGACAAGAAGCCTGGGAAAAACTCCGTTCTGGTTTACCCTGCGATATCGTTTTCTGTGATATTGAGATGCCTCGCATGGATGGGCTAGAGTTGCTTTCCCGGATTCAGAAAGATCCTAATTTGAAACTCTTACCGATCGCGATGCTCACTTCACGGGGTGCCGATCGCCACCGTCAAATGGCAGCCACTCTAGGAGCCAGCGGCTATTTCACCAAGCCCTATTTAGAAGAAGCCCTGCTAGATGCAGCGCAGCGAATGCTAAAAGGCGAACGGTTGCTGAATAACGGCTAAGTCCTTCTATCCTCTCTTTAGACAGCACGAGAAAAGGTCAAGACAGTAACTATCCGTTATTCCTTAATTCAGGATCTTCATGTCCTAACCTATTCATCCGCTACCATACCATGTCGCACGATTTACGCTGGATTGCGCCCACTCCGCCCGAACCGGATTTTGCGGTGTTGGAAGTTCATCAACTCACGCACGAGTTTCATGAAGAAGTTCAGCATCGTCATGAGTTCGATCGCTATTGCCAGTGGTACTATGCGACTGCTGAGAGGCATCGCCGTGAAGCCCAAAAAATGCAGAAAGACGTAAATCTATTCGGTTGGTTTTGTCGAGGTTTGTGGCGATAGTGACTCTTGCGGCTGAACGCTCACACTTTTTCTAGCTCAAACGCTTGTAGATGAACTTTAAACTTGGCTCCAAACTTAACTAGGTAAGGAAAATTGGCGCTGACGGGTCGCCCTTTGTATTCTTTGACAATTTGAACGACCTCGCCTTCCTGCCCTTGCAGATCAAACTCTTGATTGCGATGGTCTGGATGATGGTAAACAACAATAGACTGAGCGACTTGAACGCGATCGCCCACTGAAAAAGATTCTGTATCAATCTGCATAATTCAACAATTCCTGCACAACCGCAATTCCCAGAGGGAGTCCTGTGGAAAGCTTCGCTAACGTTTTACGAATCGCCGCTGCTCCGAGCGGTTCTTACTGCCCACTAGCGACAGCTTTTTCATCTTTGCATAAGAGCGTACCATCCTACATAAAGGTCATTATGACTTTGGGGTTAACTGTTCCCGGCGGGGCTGACTGCCGGGATGCACCTGTACCCAAATCGCCACAGCGCTCCCAATCAACAGCGTTGCTAAAATCAGCCCAACCCACAGCAGTTTGTTTGGTTTTTGCCCTTTTCCTGCCTGACTATCAGCCGCTTGATCTGCCATGCCTGCCTCTTGTAAAAGCCCGCGTGAAGAGGCTGCCCAGTCTGAAGTCAATGGGGCGCGAACGCCAGGGAATGAGACATCTGGCAGTGGAGTAGAAACGTGACAATCCAATAACACGACTGATACATTGTCATGCCCATTATTTTGATTGGCTAGATCAACCCACGCTTGGGCGGCTTCACTCAACGTTTTTTTACCCCGGAAAACTTCGCCCATAATGTCTAACCAAGCAGACTCGACCCAGCCGTTATCGCTTAGTCCATCGGAACATAGCAATAAAATACCGTCTTCTTCTAGTACAAAACGTTGAATGCTAGGGCGCAAAAATTCTGAATTTCGGGTGCCAAGCGCTTGAATCAATGACCCTGAGTCAGGTCGCTTTAAGGCTTCTCGATAGAGCGATCGCCCCATCCGCACTTCTCTCGCCGCCACATCATCATCCACAGTCAACTGATGGCAATAGCGAGGAGTGAGCCAGTAGGCGCGGCTATCTCCCACGTTGACAAGATAGAGTTCGTGGCTATTTTCTGCGACTTGTCCAGTGGACAGCAAAACTTGCTGAGGGAACTGGAGCGCCATTACCAACGTTGTGCCCATGCGTCGCCGTGCCTCGCGCCCCTGCATGTCGTTTTGGGCAGCAATCATGTCATTGATCACCCGAACGATCGCCTCAATTTGTTCGGCGACAATCTCAGGAAGAACCAGGCTTTCTGCCGTTTTTACTTCTGCCAATAGCGCCTGAATTTGTAGCTTTAGTGTTTGAACTGCAAGCTGGCTAGCAACCTCGCCGCCTTCATGCCCACCGATCCCATCACACACTGCCACCAAGCGCGGAAAAACTTCATCGTCGGTTTTGATGCTACCTGCTTGGGTCAGATCGGGGTAACAGGTATCTTCATTGTGATCCTGTTGCGGTCCTGGATCGGTAGCGCTGGCAATTTGCAACCGTAAAGGAAGCTGAGCCGTCTGTTGGAGCAGTAATTGGTTAAGCTGAGCCGCGATTCGTGAAACGATCCCTACGGGAATCGCCTCTAACTCAACCCCAACTTCATGCATGTCCTGACACAATTTTTGTAGCGGCACGGCAATCTCTGGTTTTGCCTGATCGAGCCATCCTAGCCAGACATTCGCCAGGTCTGCCAACCCTAACATTGGCGTATCTAGCGATGTCTCATCGTCTGTGGCAAATTCTGCGGCAAATAATGCCTCATCCACAAAAAGCTGACATAAACGCACTCGCCATCCTTCTACTCGGATATTCTCCGCAGCAAGCAAGCTAGCGCTAACTCCTTGCTCAGCTAAGGGATTCCACAGGTGCAACAATTGCCACAACCAATAAACTTGACGGGCTGCGGTTGCCTGTCCCCACGCTTGAGCGATCGCCGGAAATAGGTTCCCTTGCTTATCTAAGGGAACATTCTCTAATAAAAAAACTTCTTCCGCTGCGAGATCGTCCCCTTTAGACCATAAACCATGAACTTCAGGGACATGGAGCCGATAAGGGTAAAGATATAAATACGGCAGTAAAGCGTCGGGTAATTCCTCAGTTGGAAAATCGGGCTGTAGACCGGGCTGGGTATCTAGCCAAATTTGTGGCGCTTTGACCACATATCGTCCTCCCACCTGGCTATCGACAGGAAACTGTAACACTGCTTCTCCCATCGCCCAAACATAGCGATACACCAAAGGTGTTTGACAGCTTTTGCAAAGGCTATTGCCAAAATCATTTAAAGGCGCTGCACAGTGTAGATTAGGACAATAAATTTGGGGTTGGGAAGAACTCATATCACAACTGAAGGAGATGCTTAAAAAAATATACCGACCATAAGGGTATGGCACAATGTGCTTTCTGTCCTAACCCGATGGGCGAGGTTTTTGCCTAGCCCATTAGGATTGACTGCACAAGGTGGACTTATCATAACAGCCATTTTTATAAATGCTTGGATAGAGTAAATGCTTAGATAGAGAAACTGAAACAAGGACTATATTATCCGACCCTAATTTCAGATCTTATCTAATCTCACTAGGATTCTAGGCGTATACCTAGGTGTAAATGAATTATTTTCACCCTAGACTAACAAAGGACGTGCTTTCTCAAAACGGGTTGTGGGCATACTTCCCAATCCTTTGTCGAGATGGGCTACAGTAGAAAAAATACAGTCGTCTTTAAAATAAGGAGACTAATGGCATCTTCTTCCTCGATCGCGGTTCGAGAACTGCCCCTTTTCCCATTGCCCGAAGTTGTATTATTTCCAGGAAGACCCCTTCCCCTACACGTTTTTGAGTTTCGCTATCGGATCATGATGAATACGGTCTTGGAAAGCGATCGCCGTTTTGGCGTATTAATGTGGGATCAAGCCCAAGGCAAACCCGCTGCTGTTGGGTGTTGTGCTGAAATCATTCAATTCCAACGTTTGCCAGACGATCGCATGAAAATTCGCACTCTTGGGCAACAGCGTTTTCGCGTTCTAGAATACGTTAGAGAAAAGCCCTATCGGGTTGGCTTAGTGGAGTGGATCGAAGATAATCCCCCTGAGCAAAACTTAAACCCTATGGCAGAGAGCGTTTCGCAGCTTTTGCAAGATGTCGTCCGGTTGTCTGCAAAGTTGACAGGCGAACCAATTGAGTTGCCAGAGACTATGCCCCAGTCGCCCTTAGAGTTATCCTATTGGATTGCGAGTAATTTGTATGGGGTTGCCGAGGAGCAACAAGCCCTTTTAGAAATTCAAGATACGGCCGTCCGTCTCGAACGGGAGGTAGAAATTTTAACCTCAACTCGTAACCATCTGGCAGCCCGCACTGTATTAAAAGATACTTTGAATAATACGCTTCAGTGAACTCTTGGAATCTAACTGCTAGCGTAATATAGCCTGCTAGCGTAATATAGCCGAATAGGTCATAGCGCTGATTCATTGTAAGTGTTTTTGCTAGAAAATGTAAGTATCGGAAGCTACATCTGCGGAAAATACTGACGAAACCTTTAAAGAGCAGCAAATCGGGTAAAGATTCGGCGAATACTCAGTGTTTTAATAGGCAACTTTAATTAAGTGCAACTAGGGTAATGGGATAAAAGCTCACTAATTCCCCAGCACAAGGTTTGTTTATGCAGATGCTATCGATTCGCCCTCAGAAAACTCACTTTGAAACTTTTGAAACTTTTGAAACTGCTGTTGTGCTGCAACCTCAAGGCTCGTTGAGCATTGACAGTGTTACTTGGTTTATCCATCAAGTTAACGCGGCTATGGTGTCTGAGAAGCCTTCTAGTGTCATGATCGATATGAGCCAGGTTGACTTTTTAGATAGCAGCGGAGTCATGGCGATCGCCCATGGGTTGAAGTTAGCCCGAAGCGCCAATAAGCGATTCTGCTTGTGTTCTGTCTCTCGTGCTGTCTACATGGTGCTTGAACTTACTCAGCTTGATAGCGTACTCGAAATTTTTGAAAACCCTTCTGCGTTCAACTTAAATCTTAAACTAGCTGCTTAAAAGGTGAACGTTGAGATGAGCAATCGCACAATGGAGCGATGAATGTTGCCTGCTTCAAACTTCTGCCAACCAAGGGTTCAGTATACTGAAGACTAGGGTTGTTAGTTTGTAAAAAAGGGTGTTGCTTGTGGCGATCGCAGTCGAACCGTTATTGACTTCAGATATTCTTCGACCCGCGCGTTATTTAGGCAACGAGCTTGGTGCCATACACAAATCGTGGGATGAAGCCACAGTGCGCTGGGCATTGACCTATCCCGAAGTGTATGAGGTAGGGGCTTCCAACCTAGGGCACATTATTTTATACAGCATTTTGAATGCTCAGCCTCGTCAGTTGTGCGATCGCGCCTATCTGCCTGCCGCTGATTTCATCACCAAACTCCGCACTACGCAAACGCCATTATTTGCAGTCGAATCGCGCCAAGCACTCAGCCAGTTTGATATCTTAGGATTCAGCCTCAGCTATGAGTTGGGCGCAACCAACATCTTAGAAATGCTGGATTTGGCTGGCATTCCCCTCACTGCCAAAGACCGTAGTGCTCCCGGCGTGTGGAATGTTGAAACAGGCAGCTATCCGCTGATTTTTGCCGGGGGACAAACTGCCACATCAAACCCTGAACCCTATGCCGATTTCTTTGACTTTATTGCGCTGGGCGATGGTGAAGAACTTCTACCCGAAATTGGCTTAGTGGTTGAAGAAGGCAAACTCGCCAAGCTTAGCCGGGAAGAGTTGCTGCTGGATTTGGCTCAAGTGCCTGGCGTATACGTGCCACAGTTTTATGACTTGGCGGCGGATGGTTCCGTGCAGCCCAACCGGGCAGATGTGCCGACCCGAATTCTACGGCGAGTGGCTACACCCATGCCTGCTTATTCCATTGGGCTAGTGCCCTATGTGGAAACGGTTCACGATCGCCTGGTGATTGAAATTCGCCGGGGTTGTACGCGGGGATGTCGCTTTTGTCAACCTGGAATGCTGACCCGTCCAGCACGAGATGTGGAGCCGGAAGCGGTGATTGAAGCGATCGAGCAAGGAATGCGGGCAACGGGATATAACGAATTTTCGCTGCTGTCCCTCAGTTGTTCCGATTACTTAGCGTTGCCTGCCGTGGGCGTAGAAATCAAAAATCGACTGAAGGATGAAAATATTTCCCTTGCGTTACCGAGTCAGCGCGTTGATCGCTTTGACGAAAATATTGCCAATATCCTAGGGGGCACTCGCCAAGGCGGACTCACCTTTGCCCCCGAAGCTGGCACCCAACGCCTACGAGACATTGTGAATAAAGGGTTGACTAATGAAGAATTGCTGCGGGGCATCAAAACGGCTCACGAGCAAGGATGGGATCGGGTCAAACTCTATTTCATGATTGGGTTACCGGGCGAAACGGATGTCGATGTGATAGGGATTGCGGAGACAGTGCGCTGGCTTCAGCAAGAATGTCGATCTCACGGGAGAAAGTCGCTTAATTTCAATATTACGATTTCCAACTTTACGCCAAAACCTCACACGCCCTTCCAGTGGCATTCGGTTTCTGCGGCGGAGTTTGCGCGTAAGCAGGCACTCCTAAAATCAGAATTTCGCCATAATCGGGGATTGAAAGTCAACTTTACCGATGTTCGCATTTCGGCAATGGAAGATTTTGTTGGGCGGGGAGATCGCCGTTTAGCCCCGGTCATTCTCCGGGCGTGGCAACTGGGCGCTGGCATGGATGCCTGGTGGGAAAGCTTAGAGCGTGCCTATGGCGCTTGGTCACAGGCGATCGCGGAATCGGGATTGACCTGGAAATATCGTCAGGTTGAGAACGGAGAATGGAATATTTTTGATCAATCCGACCCTCAGCCTGTTTCAACATCGCCCACCTTAGATTCTGCTTCCTTCTACACCGCTCCTTTACCATGGGATCATCTTGATACAGGCATCGATAAACAGTGGCTAATCGATGATTTGCAACGGGCACTAGCCGCTGCCACTGTGCCAGATTGTTCCTTTGAAGGCTGTTCTCACTGCGGCGTATGTAGCGTCGATTTTGGACATAACGTTGTTGTGCCGCCCCCTGCCATTCCTAAATTTGTGGGGCAGTTTGTACCCAATCAGCAGCGGGTTCAACGAGTGCGGGTGTGGTTAGGCAAACAGGGCGACATGGCATTAGTCAGCCATTTAGATTTAATGCGGCTCTACGATCGCGCCGCCCGACGAGCCGCTTTACCCATCACGTTTACCGGCGGGTTTCATCCTGGTCCTCGGATTATTCCTGCCAATGCGCTACCGTTGGGGGTGACCAGTTCTGGTGAAATTGTAGATTTTGAGCTAACTCAGTCGATGGATCTGGAGGTGTTTCAAGCAAAGTTAGCCGCCCAACTTCCAGCAAATATGCCGATTTATCGCGTGGAGCAAATTAGCCTGAGTGCGCCTGCTGCAACTCAGTTACTTGAGCAAGCAGAATATGAAATCACGGTGGGTCTTGCCGATGATAAGGAAACCCCTATCAATTTGGCAACCTGTCAAACTTGGGTTGAAGCGGTGTTGAACAGCCCAGAGATTTGGATAGAGCAGACGACTAAATCTGGGAAAACTCGTGCCGTGAATTTGCGCGATCGTCTATTTCATCTAGAACTCATTGCCTCGGCTGGCTCCTTCCCTTTCTCTTCTCACTTTTCCCTAAAATATGTCGGTAGCTGCCGCAATGATGGCACACTACTACGTCCCGATGCGCTGCTTCGGATGCTGGAACAAGTCGCAAATCAACCGCTATACCTCCTCAAAACCCATCGCACCCGCTTGATTTTAAGGACGGCTTCAGATTGAAGACTTGCAGTAATTGTTATTCGGTCTTGTGCTTGCTCTTGTTTTTAAACTTTCTTCAAAATCAACAAACAGTTGCGAGCATCCGGCATCCGGGTATAGGTGAGAATATCTGAGATTCGCTGCATTAATCTTAGTCCCCGTCCACCTTCTGCCTCCGTATCCCATTCATGCGGCATGTCTTGGAGTCGCTTTTCCAAATCGAACGGTGCGCCTTGATCCCAAATCCGAATTTCAATACTATCTTCAAACACTTGTACTTCTAAATCAATCAAAGTTTCCGTAGATAAATTACGATGAGCATGACGCACTGCATTCGTAAATCCTTCGGCTACTGCCAATTGGCACTGCATCCAAGCTTGGGAATGAATTGGAGGATGATTAAATTGGTCAAACCACTCAAGCACTTGAGCAAGCGCGTCAAGATCTGTATTAACTTGAAGGAATGCTCGATGGAGTGGTTGCAATGTTGAGGCTCTGAAAAGTGTCACCAGTGTAGTCCTAATAAACTGGAAGAATGGTTTGATGAAATAGTCAGAAAATGGCAGATATCTGAACTATAGCCCCTGACTCTCTAGCCTTCCATCCTAGTGTATGGTTGATCCTTGACGATTTAATCGCTTCACTAAGTTAAAACTCCTTAGTCATTCCTTTGAAGACAAGTATTCCCTGACTATCCTGCACGGTATCTGTGTTTCTATGTCTAATTTTGCAACAAGAATTCTCATTATTGAAGATGATCCGATCGCTCAAGTCTTTTTAGGAAGAATCCTTGAAGAGCAAGGATATGAAGTTGTGATCGCGAATGACGGTGAAGAGGGCGTGAAGCAGGCGGAGTCATTTCGTCCGGCGCTGATTATTTGCGATTGGATGATGCCCCGCATGGATGGACTGGAGGTATGTCGCAAGCTGAAAGCTGATCCAGAACTTTCGATGATTTTTCTTATTTTACTCACGGTTCGGGGAAGCGTCGAAGATCGGATTTTAGGCTTGGATAGCGGGGCGGATGATTTTTTGGCAAAGCCCGTCGATCCAGACGAGTTGAGGGCACGGGTGCGGGCAGGATTGCGGCTGAATCGAGTTTATCAAGCACTGCAAGAGCAAAAACAAATGCTGGAGGCAGAACTGGTGGAGGCAGCGGGATATGTGCGATCGCTGCTTCCGGCTCCCCTAGATGGCAAAGTGAATATTGACTCGCGCTTTATTCCTTCTCGGCAGTTGGGCGGGGATTGTTTTGATTATTACTGGCTTGATCCAGATTATTTGGCGATTTATTTATTAGATGTGTCGGGACATGGGTTGGGGGCGGCGTTACCGTCGATTTCGGTCTTAAATTTGCTGCGATCGCAATCGATGGACGGGGTAAATTTTTATCAACCAAACCATGTATTGCGCGCCTTAAACGAAGCGTTTCAAATGGATGACCAAAACGATAAATATTTTACGATTTGGTATGGAGTTTACAACCAGGCAAAACGCCAGTTAGTTTACTCTAGCGCTGGGCACCCTCCAGCCTTGCTAATTTCCAACACGAATCCCGACGATACTGAAGTGAAGCAGCTTAAAACCATTAGTTTGCCGATTGGCATGATGCCAGACACAAAATTTAGCAATCAACGCTGCGATATTGATCTGGCTAGCACTCTCTATATTTTTAGCGATGGCATTTATGAAATTATGCAGCCCGATGGGGATATCTGGGGGTTAGATGGATTTATTGCGCTGCTGAGTGATCATCGCCGGACGATCGCGGATCAAGGACTCAACTATGTGTTAAATCACGTCAAAACCCTTAGCCCTAACGAATCGCTGGATGATGATCTATCCCTGCTGCGGATTAACTTTGGCTGAAGTCTCAACAGTGATTTTCTATCAAGTGTCGGGCATTTGTTGAATAACTTTCATAGTTTCTACGCTGACGGTGCAAACCTTTTGCAATAGTTCAATGACGTGTTCTTTGTAGTCGGCAAAGCGATAGGTATTGAACAGTTTAGCGATCGTTGGATCTTTAGGTTTCTTTTCTTTGTATTGATCTAAAATCCACTCTAAGGCGGAACGATTGCCAAGTTTATAATCCCACGCGATCGCGGGAATGCCGCTTAAGCTAGTCACACTATCCAACTCAATTGTTCCTGCCACTTTATCGGCTTTGAGTTTGCATTTAGGGGTTGCTTGGTTAGGGATAATTGTTTGTGTATTGGAGTTTTCATCTAACAAAGAAGCTTGAATTGTAGCGTGAGTTTCGTCTATTACCCCTTCACCAATGCGCTCTAGATCATAGAGTTCAACGTCCTCAAAGTTGATGTGTAAATCCATCAATTGTTTACCCCAATTTGCCCATTGTTGAAAGTTTTCATAAAACGGAATCCGGGGAAACTCGCGTTTGAGGTTGAATTCGTATTTACTGCGGTAAGCAGGATGATGAAGAACCGCATAAACGTAATGGAAAATATCAAGTTTGGTAATTTCAAGAGTGCTGTAGTGAGTTTGAAATTGATTTAATCCCCAGTCGGTAATGTTATCAATGCGAGTTCCATCTTTTTCGTAGCGATAAAGAGGAAGACATTGTGTTCCACCGGACGCGGGGCTAATACAATTCAAATCAGGAATTAGATTTGTTGCAATTACAGCAAATGGTTTACCCGCAGATTGTCCCATAAATCCAATCAGAGAATTCTCTCGATTCAAGTCGGAACCATAAATCTCGTAGTGATTTTTTGTAAGACGCTGACTAGTAAGTTTTTCAGAGTAAAAATATTGTGATGAATATGGTCTATAAAGTGCTTTTATTATTAACTTTGCTTGGTAAAGAATATTGATTTTACTATTTGCATATTCTGTTAGAGAAGAACTCCATTTAATGGAATCACAGCTTTTTTCATCAGTAATACTTTTATTATAATTTTCTATAAAAAACTTGATTTTATTTCTAATATTTGCTTGAGAGAAGTCATAAACCCATTCATCTCTCGTTGTTTCCACACCTCTAGAAAATAAAATAAAGATTGCCTGCTTAGATTTACCATCTTTTACTTCTTTATCAATTAATGGCAAAAGATGATCAAAATCGTTATCGCTTAAATTAATCCAATTTGCTTTCTTATCTGGCGTGATTTGCTCAAACGGGATCTTTTCAAACTTCGCCCGTTTAAACCAGGCAAGCTTTTCTGCTTTTGTCTGCTCATCTTGCAGTGTAAAGTAAAAGATTTTCGCTTTCTTCATGCCCAAATTCGTTGAATTGGATAAGCGTCAAGTTTAGAATCTTTGCTGACTAAAACTAGCGAGTAATTGATCGCTTGACTCACTAACATTCGATCAAATGGATCGCGATGATTTGATGATAAAGGTAGATTGATGTACGTTTGAGTATCTTCAATAGTGATAAGTAAGATCTCAGCATTAATAAATGCTAGGCGAGTTAGTAAATCATCATAGGAACAATTAAGCTGAAGTTTGCCAATATTTATTTTGATTGAAATTTCCCATAAACTAGCAATACTAAAACTTAACTCCGCCCTAGAATCAATAATCTCTCTAGCCTGATTACTTAAACTTGGATCACCCATCACGTACCAGATAAACGCATGAGTGTCTAAAAGCTTTTTCATACTACATATAGTCTTTTAAGTCTTCTAGCGGCTCATCAAAATTATCAGACATAAAAATTTTTCCAGCTAAGCTTCCATAGCCATATTTTTTTTCAATCTCGGTTTTAGATACAGCTTCTTCAGGCTTTTTTTCTGCATATTGACTAACCAAAAAACTAGTGTAAAGCAATACGGATTGCTTAATTGATTCAGGAAGTTTCTCAATATTTTTCAAAATAGCAGTTTCTGTTGTCATGATTTATTCTCCTTTTTAACTCTCACTAGAAACATTACAGCAATGCCAGTTTGGATACCAAATACGTTGTTTTTCGTACCTGAGATTTTGGGATTGTTTCTCACATCCGATTGCGTATCCACAATGTAAATATAATCAAACTCGCGATCGACACACTTACGAAAACCATCAAACGTTTTAGATTCAATAAACGACCGATTGGTGATGAAGGCAATCACGCCATTTTCCCCTAAGCGATCGCTTGCCCATCGAAGGAAGCGAGTATACATATCGTAGACAACAATTTGATTTTGCGCTGTCCCCTCTTTGATGTAAGACTCTTTGATTGCTTTATCAACATTTTTATAAGGACGGTTAGAATTACGCTGATTGAAATTTTCCTGGTGAGCGTTGTAGGGTGGGTTGCCAAGAATGACAGAAATAGTGCGATCGTTTTGTCGTTTGATCCGTGATGTATTCTCCACGCTCAACGCAAATAAATCACCTTGCTTGCCTTCAAAACTGGTGTGATCCAACGTATCGACAAAGCAAATATTTTGAAACTCTTCGTATTTGCCCATCTTTTGTTTATAGGTCAACTCAATATTTAAGTTGGCAACGTAATAGGGCAAAATTGCCACTTCGTTACAGTGAATTTCGTTTTTGTATTTATATTCCAGTTTGTGGGCTGGCAAATATTCAATCAACTCGGTAATAAACGTTCCGGTTCCGGTTGCCGGGTCAAGAATTTCCACACCTGGATCGGCTAACAGTTTGCCAAAATGTTTATGGGTTAAATAATCGGCGCTTTCGATCATGAAGCGAACAATTTCGTTGGGCGTATAGACAATTCCCAAGCGATCTGCTGCTTTTGGATTGTAGGCTTTATAAAAATTTTCGTAGATGACTTTGAGAAATTTTTGCTTTTCGTGATGGTTGGCAATACTCGCCGCTGCGCGATGAATGACGGCATAAAAATGGTTGGTGCGATCGCGGGTATCGCGCTTAATGTTTCCCTTAAAAAAGGTTTGGACAACGGCTTGTAATTCTGAGGCAATGTTGTTTTCTTGGTGAAACTGCGACTCGCCAAAAATGTTGAGAAAAATATCCTCAGTCAAAATATGCTGAATCAGCATTTCTTGAATATCAAAGGCGCTAATTTCAGGATTAATCGATGCCTGACAAATCTTCCAAAACTGGTCGCGCTTTTGCTTAAACGGCTCGTTGCTGTCTTCCTGCGCCTGAATTGTGCTGCGAAGTGCTTCCAAAATGTCGGGCACGTCTTCCTTAAATTGGGCGATCGCCGCCCGAAAATCGCGCACTTCTGGGCGATCGTAGTGGATAAATTGGGTCAGCAGGCGATCGAGGGCATCCACATCTTGCATTGATACGCGCAGCACTTCCTCCCCGTTCTGATATAAAACGGCTGACTGCGAATCCTCAAAAATGATGTTGTCGTTGGGGTAACCCTTGGCAAACTTTTTCTCAATTTCGTCATCCAAATTGTCGTACTGGTCTTTGCTTTCCCAATACCCGATCGCCATCCGAATCGCATCTTTCACCGTGCCATCGGGCTTGACTATCTTGCCGCTTTTCGTCGAATACTCCAGTTCGGCAATCAGTTCATAGTTTTTGGTTTTGCAATACTCATCCAGCAGATTCTCAAATGCCCGCCGAATCGAAGCCTCATTTTTGGAGCCGCCATGCTGAATCAGCTTTTCGATCTTGGTTTGATATTGCGACACCAAAAACTTAGACATCAGGATACCTGCGAGTGATTTTACTGCTGCTTGCGATGAAGCGAGATCTAAAACGCATTTTTTGACTAACTGATCATAGTGATCATTTTGTGGTGGCAGGTTGGCAGATGGGAATCTCAATCCGAAACTCCACTCCCTGCCCCGGCAGAGAGCAACATTTGAGCCTGCCGCCGTGAGTATCGGTGACGATTTGATAGCTGATGTAAAGCCCTAATCCGGTGCCCTGTCCAACCGGTTTAGTCGTAAAAAATGGATCAAATAGGCGATCGCGCAGGCTCTCATCAATACTGTCTCCATTGTTGTGAATCGAGATGGCAACCTGGTTTGGGGCGATTTGCTCAGTCCGAATGGTGATCAGCAGATTAGAAGCATGAGATACAGGGTACGGCGATCGCGGCGATCGCTCTACACGCTCCATTCCGCACTCCGAATTTTCTTCTAACGCATCAATCGCATTGCTTAAAACGTTCATAAATACCTGGTTGAGTTGCCCTGCATAGCATTCCACAAGGGGCAAATCGCCATACTGTTTAATCACTTCAATATCGGGCTGGCTGCCTTTCGCTTTTAGCCGATTTTGCAAAATGAGCAGCGTGTTGTCGATGCCTTCATGGATGTTGACGGGCTTCATGGCGGCTTCGTCTAGCCGAGAAAAGTTGCGGAGTGACAGTACAATTTGCCGAATTCGCTCGGCACCCATTTTGAGCGATCGCAGCAAATCTAATAAATCTCGCTGCACAAATTCCAGCTCGGCGGTTTCAATTTCAGCCTGAATTTCGGGTGCAGGTACAGGATAATGCTGCTGATAAAGATGCAGCAATCTGAATAAATCTCGAATATAGCCTTCGGCAGGAAAAATATTGCCATAGATGAAATTAACTGGATTGTTGATTTCATGGGCAACGCCAGCGACCAATTGACCCAAACTCGACATTTTTTCAGTCTGCACCAGTTGCGCTTGGGTTTTTCCCAACTCGATCAGCGTTTGCGTCAGTGTTTCGGCTTGCTGTCGCGATTGTGCTTCGGAAGTACGGAGGGCTGTTTCAGTCAGTTTTAGGGAGGTAATATCGTGGAAAACCGCTACGGCTCCCTTTTGGTTGTCGTAGTCATCTTTGAGCGATCGCGCCGTCACACTCAGCCAAGTGCCATCTGGATCATGGGCTGGATGAACCAAGATTTCAGCCCGGTCAATCCGTTTGCCGCCCATGGCTTGCAGTAAAGGAAACTCCTCAATGGAGCAGGGTGTTTTGGCATCCGCCAGATAGATTGCTTGAGAAACGCCGCCAGCCTCAGTCCAATCCTGTAACGAAGTATGAGTCGGAGCGATGCCTAAAACCTGTTGAGCATCTGGGTTGAGAAACAAAAACTTTCCAGTTTCATCAACCACGACTACGCCATCCCCCATACTGCCCAAAATGGACTTCAGCACCCGCAGCGCATCTTCTGAATAGGCTAACTGTTTCAGCGCTTTTTCTAGATGCCGTGATTTGTCTAACGTTTCTTGCTCATAGACTTCGAGTAATTCTTTTAAAGCACTAACCTGAGCTTTTAGCTGCTCTACTTCTGGGTTTACAGTTCGCTCATTCACAGCCAGATTGTCTGCGCTCATGGAATAGTTCTATCCTTAACTGGGCGATCGCGAATGATGCACACACTACTGAACTTAATGACTGATTAAAAGTTGTTGATCAAACACCGCACCCCGATCAAACGGCAACACTGCCAGTTTTACATTCAACGCCAATGTCTTAAACATGTCCGCAGTTTCCCGTGAAATTGGCACCTTCGAGAACACAATAATGGCAATCAGATTCCCTGAAGGCAGCATTCCCCCAAAACCCAACACCGATCGCACTTCTAACGGCACAACAAACTCCTGTTGGGCTGGCACATATGGACTGTTGACGGCATCCAACACATGGAACACGTTAAATGTTTTTTGCTCCAAATCGACTATCAGCGTTGGGTCAGGATCTAACACAGCATGAATGGGTAACTCAAACTGAGCAATCAGTTGAGAAATCATTGGCGATTGGGCAACCAACTGTTCACTAATCAAAGGAATGGCTTGATGTCCAACGGATGTCTGTCGCGATCGCCACTCAACGCGATCGCCCTGGGTCGCCAGCAAGGTCAAACACTTGGTTGCAGGTGGAACCGCTTGCTGATTCAGCATCGTTTGAGCGTAGATTTGTAGATCTCGGGGCAAGTCACCAAATGGATGAGTTTTGAAAAAGCGAACCAACGTAAACGCACTTGCGCCATTCGATAAATCAATAAACTGATCATAGAAATAATTGACAATCCGGTCTGCCACTTCCTCCATGCTGTCTGCACCTGTGCCCAGCTTGCGAAGAGCCACACCGCATTCTGTCATGTCACTGAGGGTAAAGGTTGCTGGGTTATACATGGATGGTTGTACTAAAAGAAATGCCTTTAGTTTGAGAAGAAACACCTGGAAAAAAGTGATAAAAATGTGACATTTCTATAGTTCCTTCAATAATCTTTAAACTAACTCTTCAATTGAAATATCTTGTGCAGGGGGCGGGTTCGGGGTTTGGGGTTTAGGGTTCGGGTATAGAGAGCAGAAACTGACTGATCAACTCTATCCGCCACTCGCCATTTTCGCCACTTGCTATAAAACTCAAAATTCCTCTCTGCTAATGACTGCATAGAATAGGATGCAAAGCAGGGGTTGATCTTTTCCAAAACGTTGGGGGCTGGTGATAGGTATGAATTTTGGAGTTTTGCCGCTGCGGGCGATCGCGTTTCAAGGGTTGTTTTTGTTGATTGCGATCGCGCTAGAGGCGATCATTTACTTCAGGCGACTCGGTTTCGATTATAAAACGAGTGTTCGCTATGCGGCATCGGTTAACCTGTTTTCTACTTTTATCGGCTGGTTAATCTTTTTTAATGTGCAAACACTTTTACCCCAGCCTTTAAAAGAGCAACTGATTAGCTACTTTTTTTTTGAACGGTTTTTTATCAATCCTTGGGCACCTAGTATTGCGCCTTTGCTAGCCCTTTCAGGATTATCTGTATTTATGGGTGTCTTTTTTTTAGAGCTTAAAAGCTTGGAACTGCTAGACCTTTTATTAGGAAAAATTAAGACAGAAGACACTCTACTGACTAGAGAAGAATCCCGCACATCGCGTTTGCGGCAGCAAGGTATCCTATTTAAGTCGAATAGTCGAGCGTATGCTGTTCTAGTCGCAAATGCTTATAGCTTTAGTGCAATATTGTTTCTGCTTATTGTTCGTTCGGTTGAAAGAATTCGCTAGCGTTTTATACCAAAATGCTTGATTTTTTTAGACAGTTTATCTCTTTCATTCCTCCAGCCTTGGTTCCCTTGGCGCTATTGGCGATCGCCCTACTGCTGGTTGCCCCTTTGGGATTATTTGCCTTTAACTTTTTGGCAATTAAAACACTTTTTGAAGAGCTTCGTAAAATCTTTCAAGATATTTTCAAGCTAATTATTCCTAAAAAGTGGGATTCTGCAAAAACACTCATTTGGCTAAGCGTTTTCTCTTGGGCAATGTCCTTGCCGACCCGATCATTTGTTCAAAGCTTTATCGCTTTTTGTGGATGGCTTCTGCTCATTCCAGGTATTCATTGGTTGATGCATGAAGAGAAGAAAATTAAAGAGTTTCTCACTATCGAAAAAATCTTGATTGCTCCTTGGATTACGGGTGCCTTAATTTGCTTTTTCTTATTTGCAACTCCAGAAAGTTTACCTGGCATTATGGTAATAAGCTGGCCCATTGTTTCTGCCATTATTGCGGCACTACCAAAATTTATTAAATCGGGTCCTGCTTATAAAGTGCCTGATCCTCCGGTGCGGCAAGATTTGATTATTATGGTGCTGTTTAACCTATTGCTAAGCTGCTGGATTCAGCTTTGTTATTCAACTCAGGTCTGGTTGGCGCAATATCCTAGCTTTCAGGCAGACGATTTAACCAATAGTTCTTTTGTCGTCAAAACCCCATCAAACGAGAGTGCTGTTTCTCAAGGCTTTGATATTTTGAGACAAGCAGAAACTGCATTAAAAGACTCATTGCAAGGACAATCATGGTCACAGGTTGAACGGTGGCTATTGAATTTTGACGATCGCATCCGTGATTTGAATGAGCAAATTATTGACCGACTCCCACCTAAAGCAGAGAATGCTTATTGGCAAGTTGAAGGGCGGGTTTTACCGGGCGAGTATAATGTGCAACTGTTTGCAGTCTGGAAAGGTCCATCTTCCGATAACTTGGGGTATCACCTGGCAAAAACCTGTCAAATTTCGCAAGGGGTGCCAGTTGATCGCACGCCGTGGCAAACCTTGTCGCCCGTGGGAAGTGCTTCTCCAAATACACAGGTTGATACCGCCACCGTGTCTTGTGAGCCAGTAACAAAACGGATTAAGGGACAGCCAGATATGGCACAGTGAATTGAAAGGCTGAATGGTTGTGAGGGGTTGACCGGATGAACATTGGCAGAGTATTTGTAATTGCGTCGAATGTATTTCGAGAAGTGATTCGCGATCGCGTCTTATATCTGATTGGGCTATTTGCTCTATTTCTGGGTGTCTGTTTTCGCTTACTGCCCGAAGTTGCAGCCACAACAGAAGACAAAATCATTTTAGATTTAGGGTTGGCAGCCATGCACCTACTGGGGTTAGTGGTGGCTATTTTTGTTGGTACAGGTTTAGTGAATAAAGAAATCGAAAAACGCACGGTGCTAGTGCTGATGGCAAAACCAATTAGCCGCACCGAATTTATTGTGGGTAAGCATTTAGGGTTAACGGCGGTGCTAGCGGTGCTAGTGGCAGCAATGACCGCAATTTTTATGGCGTTACTGGCGTTTAATCAAGTCGCTTATCCACTGCCTAGTCTTTGGGTTTCGTCGTTGTTTCTTTGGTTGCAGTTGTCTCTCATCACTGCGATCGCTATCGCTTTTGGAGTATTCACTGGCTCCCTTCTCGCCACGCTGCTCACCTTCATGGTTTTTCTCATGGGCAGCTTTAGCGCCAATTTGGTTACCTTAGGGGCGCAAAGTAAAGATGCCACGGTTACCGCTATCACCCGCAATCTATACCTAGTCCTACCCGACTTATCGCGACTCGACTTAAAAAATCAGGCAGTCTATGGGGTGCTGCCGCCGTTGAATACCCTGCTGCTGAATACAGGCTACGGGATGCTTTACATCATTTTGCTACTGGCGATCGCCACGTTGCTTTTTTCCCGCCGCGAGTTTTAGGCAAGTCTTCGGCAAGTTTTTCGCAAGTCTTCGGCAAGTCAACACCTACGCCGCCATATCAAACAGAAGCACCTCAGCCGGGGCGATCGCCTCTAGCCACAGTAACGATTCCTGAGCGATCGCGGCTCCATCGCCTGCTGCCAAGGGGCGATCGTTCAATTGCACTTCACCCCGCGCCACTTGCAACCAAGCGACCCGTCCTGCTACTAACTCATGGTTTACCGTGTCCCCTTTTTCTAAAACAGCGGCATATAAGTCTACATCTTGATGAATCGTAATCGAGCGATCGCGTCCATCACGAGATCCAACCAGCCGTAAAGTGCCACGCTTTTCAGCCTCGGTAAAGGTCTTTTGCTCATAGCTGGGTTCAATGCCCGTTTGGTCTGGCAACATCCAAATTTGTAACAGGTGAACTGGCTCGGTGCTAGAAGCATTAAACTCACTGTGACGAATGCCTGTTCCAGCCGACATTCGCTGAACGTCGCCCGGTCGAATAATTGACCCCGTACCAATGCTGTCTTTATGTTCTAAGGCACCTGACAAAACATAGGTAATAATTTCCATGTCACGATGTCCGTGAGTTGGAAACCCTTTGCCGGGGATAACTTTATCTTCGTTAATCACCCGCAACGTCGCAAAACCCATGTGTTGAGGGTCATAATACTCTCCAAAGGAAAACGTGTGCCGACTGTCGAGCCAGCCAACATTTACCGCCCCTCGTGCTTGAGCGGGACGAATTGTAATCATTTTGCAGACCTCCTGAAAGATGTGGCAACGGATGAATGGGGTAGAACACAAAGATCCTTGAGTAACGGCTAGCTGTTGTCTTGACTTTGCCTCGTCCCGCTATAAGAGCAAAATAAGCTGTTGTTTTAAGGACTGACCAATGTGGGTTGTTCTGGAATTTTAGGTTGCTCTAACTTTTGCTCTATTCTAACTGAGGGCGTTTTGGGCGTTTTCATCACAGGAACCTCTACAGAAGCCTTTGGAGAAGGTGGGGGTTGAGGGCTGACGATGGAAGTATCCCGACGTAGCCGCTGCCGTAGTTGATTCAGTTGGGATGTAAACCCTGATTTTAATTGAGCGGTTTTTTCGCTGACCTGCGATCGCAGGTCTTTTTGCGGCACGGCATCCTGTGGCGATTGTAGTGGTTTAGGAATGTTTGGTGTCTCAGGAGTGTTTGAAGGCGCAGGCTCTTTTTCTAGCAACTTTACGGGTGATTCAGGAGTGATTAAACGCGGGGCAACCGTTTTAACAGGTTCATCAGAGCGAACAGATTGACTAGAATTGGCTGGCTCCGATTGAGTGGAGTCTTTGAGCATCGGCTTCTGCTCAGGAATAGGCGTTGGCTTAACTGTCGGTGCTGTAGGTGGCGAAACCAATGGCTTGGGAGAGGGCTTAACTAACTCTTTTGGAGCTTTGGTTTGCGGTTCATGAGTTGTGATCGGGGCGGGAGTGGGTTTGGCGATGGGCGATCGCATCGGTGCCGGGGATTTGTAATTTGGATCGACAATTCCCTGAGCGTCGGCTGTCAAAATCTCTCCGCGCACCAGTTTAGCCAACGTATCCTGACCGCCAGGTTCATAGGTAATCACACGCGCCGTGTTATTAAACGTGTTTTTTACCGGGTCGCCATTTTCGTCTAAAAACTCTAGCTGTACCCAATTTTTGCCAGGTTTAAACCCTTTGAGATAAATAGGTTGCCATTGATCCAAGATGAAACTGCTGCCGTTCACAGTGCAGCGAATTCGCCAATCGGCAATGTCATCTTTTTTAGATTCACGGGCAATTAGGTGTAAAGGTGCATTAGTTAGATAAAAATCCACCATGATTGGCTCTGCGCCATAGGAGCCTTGCGGACGGCTGTAGGTGAGCAAAGGCAAAGTGGAGCTTGGGCTATTGTCTTGAGTTTTGGTGAAAATGTGAAAGGTGGTCTGAGCGAAGGCACCCTCGTTTTTAAAGCTTTCATGCCAAGGACGGGAAGCAAAGGCTCGAATCGTATGGGTTCCGGGGGCAAGATGATCAAAAATGATGGGTTTGCTCGTATCGTAAACCGCTTGATAAGTTTGGTTATCTAAAAACACATGGAGATGATTGCCTAGTCCTAATGCAGCGTTTTTGAAGATGGGCAAATCTTTGACCTGAAACTGAACAGATAGTTTGTCATCGTCCAGAATTTGGTTTGGTTTAGGACTCAAGATAAAAACTTGGGGTTGATACCCGTCTAAAGATGGTCTCAGGTTCTGAATTGCGCCAGGAGGAGCTACTTCTATTAGCTGACCTGCTGCTTTTTCTGTTTTGGCTGCATCAGGTGCCGTTTTCTTAGCACGGGCTGCTAATGCATGGGGTGCAGCGATCGCAGTCAGTGAAAACAGCAACACCAAGATCAACGCAGTTAAAGCGTTAATAACACTACCCCAGTTAAATTTGCCCCAGTTAAATCCAAGCACCAGCACTCTACTCCTTGCGCCTTTTCATAGGGAACTATAGCGGAATGCAGGACAGACTATCTACATATAGATACTAGATATAGAGAGTCTACGGGTGAATTCACTGGCTTGACAAGAATTGGTATCACACGATGGGTAGAGAAAGCGATCGCAATTTGTTGCTTAATAAGAAGTTTTAAGATGCAAAATTTACAACGACTAGACCTCAAATTTGTCATGCTTTGTCAGTAGAAGTAAACTTTAGTAAAGCTAATGCCTGAGTTTGAAACCCTCCTTTAGCTGCTTTGAAGTACAGCGATCGCCCTCAATGCCATACCCATCAAGCAAATTAAGGATGGATAGGAGATTCTTACCGTTTACATAGATCAAACCCAACTTTGAACTTATCCTTACTTTCAGAAAATCGCTTAATCCTCTGCTGTATATGAATTTCACAGTATTTAATAGCGTCTCTTTTGCTTAACCTCGTTACCATAGGTCTTGACTTTCGCAGTGATTCCTGGATATGCAACCTAAGCTACATCTGCACTTGAGCGGTTTTTAATTATTGTTAACCCCGTACAATCGGGTCAGCAGCGATCCTATAATGTCACGATGAGAACCCCGATTAGGCTTCCACTCTGCTTTTTGGACTTTTCCAAGGTTCAACTAGCAAAAGTCGCTCTGATTCCCTCGAATCTCTCGAAGTGATGCCGAGTTGTTCTCTCCAAAAAGCCATGCATCGGAACTTCCCCAATCCTGTCTCCTAGACTTGGTGTTGATAAAGTTTCTGTCTTGGTGAACTTAAGGAGCGAAACGCAGAGCCATCAGAGCCAGTCTATTAAGGGGGGATTCCTCGTTGCCTTGTCTAGAGAGAGGAGAGTCTCAATGACAACTACCCCACAGCGAGAAGCAAAAGTGAGAGTTGTTGTCGATAGAGATCCGGTTCCTACTTCTTTTGAGAAGTGGTCACAACCGGGTCACTTTGACCGCACCCTTGCCAGAGGACCCAAAACTACCACCTGGATTTGGAATCTTCATGCTCTCGCTCACGACTTTGATAGCCATACTTCCGATTTAGAAGACGTATCCCGTAAGATCTTTAGCGCTCACTTTGGTCATTTAGCCGTTGTTTTCATCTGGCTCAGTGGCATGTATTTTCATGGCGCAAAATTTTCAAACTATGAAGCTTGGTTAACTAACCCGACCGTTATTAAACCTAGCGCTCAGGTTGTGTGGCCAATCGTGGGTCAAGAAATTTTGAATGCCGATGTTGGCGGTGGTTTCCACGGAATCCAGATTACTTCTGGGCTGTTTTATCTGTGGCGAGCTTCTGGCTTTACGAATAGCTTCCAGCTTTACTGCACCGCGATCGGCGGTTTAGTGATGGCAGGCTTGATGCTGTTTGCAGGGTGGTTCCATTACCACAAGGCAGCACCCAAGTTGGAGTGGTTCCAAAATGCTGAGTCGATGCTTAACCATCATCTAGCTGGTTTGTTTGGTTTGGGGTCACTGGGCTGGGCAGGTCACCAGATCCACGTTTCCTTGCCAATTAACGAGCTACTAGATAGAGGTGTTGCAGCAAAAGATATTCCTCTGCCTCATGAGTTCATCCTGAACTCCAAGCTGATGGCAGACATCTATCCGAGCTTTGCTCAAGGATTAACCCCTTTCTTCACCCTAAACTGGGGTGCTTATTCAGACTTCCTTACTTTCAAGGGAGGCTTGAACCCAGTTACTGGTGGACTTTGGTTGACTGATAGTGCCCACCATCACTTAGCGATCGCGGTGATGTTCATTGTGGCAGGTCACATGTACCGAACCAACTGGGGTATCGGTCACAGCATCAAAGAGATCTTAGAAGCTCATAAAGATCCCATCATGATCACGGGTGAGGGTCACAAAGGTCTCTATGAGGTTTTGACCACCTCCTGGCATGCACAACTGGCAATTAACCTGGCAATCGGTGGCTCTGTGAGCATCATCGTTGCTCAGCATATGTATGCCATGCCGCCCTATCCCTATATGGCAACCGACTACGCAACTCAGATATCGCTGTTCACACACCACATGTGGATTGGGGCATTCATGATTGTTGGCGGAGCCGCTCACGGTGCCATCTTTATGGTGCGTGATTACGATCCCGCTGTAAATCGTGGCAACGTTCTAGATAACATGCTGCGTCATAGAGATGCCATCATTTCTCACCTAAACTGGGTCTGCATTTTCTTGGGCTTCCATAGCTTTGGTTTGTATGTCCACAATGACACCATGCGTGCATTAGGTCGTCCCCAAGATATGTTCTCCGACACTGCAATTCAGCTACAGCCCATCTTTGCTCAATGGGTTCAAAACCTTCATACTGTTGCACCTGGCGCTACTGCCCCCAATGCCCTAGCTCCTGCTAGTTATGCATTTGGCGGTGGCATCGTTGCGGTAGGCAGTAAGGTGGCAATGATGCCGATCGCCTTGGGCACAGCAGACTTCATGGTTCACCATATTCACGCCTTCACAATCCACGTCACCGTGTTGATCTTGCTGAAGGGTGTGCTGTTTGCTCGTAGCTCTCGCCTAGTTCCAGATAAAGCAAACCTTGGATTCCGTTTCCCTTGCGATGGACCCGGACGCGGTGGTACTTGCCAAGTTTCAGGCTGGGATCACGTTTTCCTTGGCTTGTTCTGGATGTATAACTGCATTTCTGTTGTAATTTTTCACTTTAGTTGGAAAATGCAATCGGATGTGTGGGGAACTCTGAACGCGGATGGTTCCGTAGCTCATATCGCGGGTGGTAATTTTGCTCAAAGCGCAATTACTATCAATGGTTGGTTACGTGACTTCATGTGGGCACAAGCAGCTCAGGTGATCACCTCTTATGGATCTGCCCTGTCTGCTTACGGTCTTCTGTTTTTGGGTGCTCACTTCGTATGGGCATTCAGTCTGATGTTCTTGTTCAGTGGTCGCGGCTACTGGCAAGAATTAATTGAGTCGATTGTTTGGGCACACAACAAGCTGAAAGTGGCTCCTGCAATCCAACCTCGCGCACTGAGTATTATTCAGGGTCGGGCAGTTGGCGTTGCTCACTACTTATTAGGCGGAATTGTGACCACCTGGGCATTCTTCCTGGCTCGCACACTTGCACTTGGCTAAGCGAGGAGAACATACAAAATGGCAACCAAATTTCCAAAATTTAGCCAAGACCTCGCTCAAGATCCGACTACTCGTCGGCTCTGGTACGGAATTGCAACAGCCCATGACTTTGAAAGTCATGACGGTATGACGGAAGAAAATCTTTACCAAAAGATTTTCGCTTCCCACTTTGGTCATATCGCCATCATCTTTTTATGGACTTCTGGCAGTCTGTTCCATGTAGCGTGGCAAGGCAACTTTGAACAGTGGATTAAAGATCCTCTGAATATCCGTCCCATCGCCCATGCGATTTGGGACCCTCAGTTTGGTAAGGCGGCAGTTGAAGCCTTCTCTCAAGGTGGCGCTTCTTATCCTGTCAACATTGCTTACTCTGGTGTGTACCACTGGTGGTACACCATCGGAATGCGAACCAACGGCGACTTGTACAGTGGCGCGATCTTCCTATTGATCCTGTCTTCCTTGTTCTTGTTTGCGGGTTGGCTACACTTGCAACCTAAGTTTCGTCCTAGTTTGGCTTGGTTCAAGAATGCTGAGTCTCGCCTTAACCACCACTTGGCTGGTCTGTTTGGGGTTAGCTCTCTGGCTTGGGCGGGTCACTTGATCCATGTGGCGATTCCTGAATCTCGTGGTCAGCATGTCGGTTGGGATAATTTCCTATCAACATTGCCTCACCCGGCTGGGTTGGCTCCGTTTTTCACGGGAAACTGGGGGGTTTATGCCGAAAATCCTGATACGGCTAGCCATGTTTTTGGCACCGCTCAAGGATCTGGAACTGCTATCCTGACCTTCTTAGGTGGCTTTCATCCTCAAACAGAGTCTCTCTGGTTGACGGATATGGCGCATCACCATTTGGCGATCGCAGTTCTGTTTATCATCGCGGGACATATGTACCGCACGAACTTTGGGATTGGTCATAGCATCAAAGAGATGATGGATGCCAAGACATTCTTTGGCAAACCCGTTGAAGGTCCCTTCAACCTGCCTCACCAAGGCATTTATGAAACCTACAACAACTCTTTGCACTTCCAATTAGGTTGGCATCTAGCAGCGTTGGGTGTAATTACCTCGCTGGTAGCGCAACATATGTATGCGATGCCTCCCTATGCCTTTATGTCAAAAGATTTCACCACGCAGGCGGCGCTATATACCCATCACCAGTACATTGCTGGATTCCTGATGGTTGGTGCTTTTGCTCATGGTGCGATCTTCTTGGTTCGGGATTATGATCCTGAGCAAAACAAAGGCAATGTACTGGCGCGGATGCTAGAGCATAAGGAAGCGTTGATCTCCCATTTGAGTTGGGTTTCTCTATTCCTTGGCTTCCATACTTTGGGTCTATACGTTCATAACGATGTAGTCGTTGCCTTTGGCACTCCAGAGAAGCAAATCTTGGTTGAACCTGTGTTTGCACAGTTCATTCAAGCCTCTCACGGCAAGCTGCTATATGGCATGAACACGTTGCTGTCTAATCCTGATAGTGTTGCGACCACCGCTTGGCCCAATTACGGCAACGTATGGCTACCTGGTTGGTTGGATGCGATTAACAGCGGCACCAACTCTTTGTTCCTCAGCATTGGTCCTGGCGATTTCTTGGTTCACCATGCGATCGCATTAGGTCTACACACCACCACATTGATCTTGGTCAAAGGTGCATTGGATGCTCGTGGCTCTAAGTTAATGCCTGATAAGAAAGACTTTGGCTACGCCTTCCCTTGTGATGGTCCGGGTCGTGGCGGTACATGCGATATCTCAGCTTGGGATTCGTTCTACCTAGCGATGTTCTGGATGTTGAACACCTTGGGTTGGGTGACTTTCTACTGGCATTGGAAGCATTTAGCGCTTTGGTCTGGTAATGCTGCGTCTTTCAACGAGGGTTCAACCTATCTAATGGGCTGGCTGCGTGATTATCTATGGCTCTACTCAGGTCCATTAATCAACGGCTATAACCCATATGGCATGAATAATCTGGCAGTCTGGTCATGGATGTTCCTCTTTGGACATCTAGTTTGGGCAACAGGCTTCATGTTCTTGATCTCTTGGAGAGGGTACTGGCAAGAGTTGATCGAAACCTTGGTTTGGGCACACGAGCGCACTCCTCTGGCGAACTTGATTCGTTGGAAGGATAAGCCTGTGGCAATGTCCATTGTTCAAGGGCGTGTAGTGGGTCTAGCTCACTTTACGGTGGGTTACGTCTTAACATACGCTGCCTTTGTAATTGCTTCAACAGCCGCGAAATTTGGCTAGCGCTGAATTAGCCCTGTAGTCACCCTATTAAAAAATCCCCTACCTTACTGGTGGGGGATTTTTTATAGTTGGAGATCTATCGCTTCTTCAATTGAATAACGATGTAGTGAGCAAGATCTGTTTAGTCGAGGTGTAGACTCTGATACAAACAACCTAAAAATGGATGGAAAGCGACGTGATTAAACTATCAACTAAATTGTTTGCTACCTTAGTTGCTGCGGTTGCAGTAGCACTGATTTGTTTACACTCCTTGGGCACAAGAACCGCTTTATCTCAAATGCCAGAAGCATCACTCGATCAGCAAACTCTGCTCGCGACGGCGGCGGCTCCCCCTGCGCTCATTCCTGCCAAACTAGGAGGAAAACCAGTGTATGTCCTCTACGTGACTCGGTCTGAAGATACTGTACTGGTGCGTTGTTATCCTGGCTATCAGCCTGAGATCGCAGTTCGAGCAATGGGTGACAAACCGGGCGCAGATGCCCAAAAAGAAGGAGTGATGACTTGTAAACAGGGTGGCTAGAGGCTGCACACTAGAATTAAATTCCTACCATCGACAGGGCAGTATCAAATCCTAAAACAGTGTGCGCGTCGTTAGAAATCAAGGCTTCACTCTTAGGAAAGTACTTCTTTAAAAAGAGAACTAAAGTTTTTAAAGTAGGAAAATTCCATTGAACTTTGCAACGAGGACAACCATTGCTGTCGATTTCAGAAATTTGAAGCTGGTAGCGACCTTGAGGATGAGTGCTGCCGTGAAACCGAATGGTGTGTCGAAACTGGGAATTCATATCAATCAACTTTTGTCTAGAGGCTTATGTCTTTATTCTCCTAGAGCTTCCTAGCTTTGAAAGTGAGTCTAGCCGCTGATTTCAGTTGATCTTAAACTGATTATCAAGTGAGATAAAGGCACCTTTTGAATGATGCAAATCACAACTAACCGTCCTATAAAAAATCAGATGTTAAAAGTTTAACTTTTAACATCTGACACTTTTGAATCTCCTATTTTTGATTGCTTTAAGCTTCGTTTCGTGATTGACGAGCCATTTCTAGTAGACTTCCCCAACGCTTTTGAAATTGTTTGGTAGTCAGCTTAAGCGTCTGGGCAATTTCAGCATCGTCCATTTGATGTTGCTTTAGTTGCAGCATCTGGCGTTGTTCAGAGGTGAGACGATCTAGGAAGCTGTCCCATTGGGAGGTTGCCATGCCCAGATTTTGATCAAGGTCAGCACCAAGCCATTGATGCACCAGTTTCCAATTACGGGAAAGGGTAAATTTTTCAACGTGATATTTGAAGCGCTGTTGTAAATAATCGCGCTGACGGGGGGTGAGTCCCAAAATATCATCAATTTCAGGCGCTGACATATCTTGCAATTTAAGCACAAGATAGTCTACACAGTCAGTTTGATCTTCTGATTCTAAATATTGCACCAGTTCGGAAATCACGCGATCGCGCAATACCGCTTCCGAAGCATCCACCGTATCAGATACCATGCGTTCCCGTAGCTGTTGCACAATGGGCATACGATTGTGCATTTCTGCATCTTCGCCGCGTGCCGACTCCAGCGCTTGTTCAATATCTACCGACACTTCCAGAGGTTGACGTTTCCCAAACCGCTGCGATCGCAGCACAATTAGCTGCTGATTTTGCCCAGCAGGTAAGGAAATGCGACGCTTCGCATACTGTTCTGTAAACGCCATATATTCTGCTAGCTCTAATCGACTACGAGGTTGATAGGTTTCTGGTAAGACATTCTCACGCCGAAACGCTTTGAGTGACTCGGTATAAAACCCTTGTAAAAAATCTTCAATTAGGGTGTATCGCGCCTGAAACCCAAGCTGCATACGGGAAGGAGCCACATAGCGATAGACCATTGAAGCGAGGGTGCTGTGCAGTTCAGTCCGCCCCCGTTGGGAGCCAAGCTGATAGTAGGTAACGCATTTTTGCAGACGATGACGTGCTAATGAAATCTGCCAGGATTGCGCTTGTCCAGAGGCTTGAATCCGCCCACTTTTTTGGCAAACTCGCTCAACTTCAGCAGCAATCCGTCCGGCAAGACTTTCTACGCTGCCATTCAGGTTACTCACTTCTTCACGAAATTCTTGCGCTAGCATTTGAACAAGAGCCGTTTGATCGAGAAAGCGAACGGCTTTTGGTGAAGAAATAGAAGCATCTGGACGACTGCGTTGGCTAGGTTGGGGCAGGTCGGCGATCGCTCGATGCTCTGATGGGGCAGAATGAATCGCAACTGATTGGGCGCAAGGGGGGGGAGATTCAATATTCATGGCTTGGTAATGCACATTTAGGGGAGTTGTTAAGACAGAAGATGTTTTAAGGTTCTGCTCTTGTTTTCTAACGTTTTGCTCAGCAACTGTCATAACTATCTACACACTCAGATTTATGAATTACGGGCTAGCGTTTGGTGAGTCTGCGGCACTTCCTATTAGGCAACACCTAACAAAAAATAGAGGCTTCTTCATCGGGTTAGTACACTGAGCTAAAAAGCCTTCAAACCCAAGAGAAGTAGACAAGATGATCCTCGTCATTTCTCTTAAATAGTGCCAATCCGCGTTGACAGTAAAATCCGCTTTGACAGTAAACAGTTGACAAGCTGCTTTCTCCTGATTGCCTCTTTAAGGAAGCCTGCTTCTACTAGCCAGTTTGGGGGGGGGAGCCATCCGGATCTGTATGACGATAGAGAGATGAAAAAAGTTCATTTTGTTGAAATGGGTCTCAGAATTCCCCAATGTCAAAGGTTTTCGCGGATTTTGTCAGCGTCCTGCACTTGTCCACAGTTCTACGGCTTCCCATCCAAGACCCTTCCGAACTAGCACAGGTTCCTCACTGCTCAAATCTAAAATAGTGGAAACCTCATAGCCCGGTTCCTGCTCATCGTCTACAATTACGTCCACCAATTTATCTAAACACTCAAATAAATCTAGGCGAGATGGGTAGTCGATCGCGCTTTGGCTACGGGCGGAATCATTCTCTAAAACATGGGCAGAAGTCGAAATAATGGGATTGCCCAAGCCTTCTAGAAGTGCCTGACAAATGGGGCGATCGGGCACCCGAATTCCTGTAGTGCGGCGTTTGGGACTCATGACCAGTTTTGGAACCAGTTTGGTTGTTGGTAGCAAGAAAGTATAAGGACCAGGAATTAAGCGCCGCATAATTCTGTAAGCTTCATCACTAACGATCGCATACTGAGCGATATTAGATAAGGACGAACACAAAAACGTCAGCGGCTTATCATTAGAAAGTTGTTTAATTTGCCTAACCCGCTGCACAGCACTTTTCGAGTTCAAATCACAGCCGATCGCATAGACCGTATCGGTCGGATACAGCAGCACTGCCCCATCTTTTAGCGCTTTAACAATACGATCTACCGTGCGGGCTTGAGGATTTTTAGGATGAAGCGTATGAAGAGTTGCCATGATAGAAAAGTGCAGAATAAATAATTCAGAACTCAAAACTTAAGACATTTCCTGCGGAAACGCTGCGCGAACAAAACTTGCCTAAAACGCCAATGACCAAAATTGCTTACTTACAATGCCCGACGGGAATTGCTGGAGATATGTGCCTGGGTGCGCTTGTAGATTTGGGCGTACCGATAGCCTACTTAATTGAGCAACTGGGACGTTTAGGAATTTCGCAAGAATATAAACTGTGGACAGAATCAGTCGATCGCAACGGGCAGCGAGCGACAAAATTTCATGTGGATCTGGTGTTTGAGTCGGGGGAAGTGGTAAACCCAGATAACTTTGCAACGTTTGATTCACGTCCTTATCCCCTCCATTCTGCTACAGAAGCGACCGCTTCCGAGAATTTAATTGCAGACCACTCTCATAAGCATAGACATTCCCATTCTCACAGCCATTCCCCTGTTGAGGATTTCGCCCATCCGCTTCCCCCCATTCGACACCTGCCAGAAATTGAACAGTTAATTATGATGGCTCAGCTACCGACACGAGCAGAAACCTGGAGTTTGGCGGTGTTTCGGCAATTGGCAGCAGCAGAAGCCGCAGTGCATGGTGCTCCTATTGAGCAGGTGCATTTTCATGAGGTGGGTGCAACAGATGCGATCGTCGATATTGTCGGAACTTGCTTGGGTTTGGACTGGCTACAAGTTGAGGAACTCCACTGTTCTGCCTTACCCACGGGCGGCGGCACCATTCGAGCCGCCCACGGACGGATGCCTGTGCCAACTCCTGCGGTGCTGAAGCTGTTTGAAATGCGCCAAGTGCCGATTTATTACAATGGTATCGATCGCGAATTAGTTACCCCTACAGGCGCGGCGATCGCCACAACATTAGTCACTCACTTTGGTTCACCTCCCACCATGACGCTGCACAAAGTGGGCTTAGGTGCGGGGACTCAAAATTTGCCGATAGCGAATGTGTTGCGGCTGTGGGTTGGAGAACAGGGAATAGGGAACAGGGAGCAGGGAATAGGGAACAGGGAGCAGGGAATTAGGGAGCAGGGAATAGAGGGCAGAAAACTCAAAACTCAAAACTCAAAACTCAAAACTCAAAACTCAAAACTTCACTCTACTGAAACCCAACGCCTAGCACCTGACACCTACGTTACTGAAACCATTACTGTTTTGGAAACCCAAATTGATGATCTCAATCCTCAAGCGATCGCTTATGTGATGGAGCAATTGCTGGCGATGGGAGTGCTGGATGTGTTTACCCAGGCGATCGCGATGAAAAAATCTCGACTGGGAACGCTGCTCACGGTGATCTGTCGGGTTGGTGATGAGGATGCTTGCGAAGCGATGATTTTTCGAGAAACGACGACCTTGGGAATTCGGCGATCGCAGCAGCAGCGACAGATATTACCGCGAGAAATTCAGTCGGTGCAGACGGACTATGGCATCGTGCGAGTCAAAGTTGCTTGGGCGGAAGGACGCGATCGTGCTCCGACCAATGTGCAGCCCGAATATGATGACTGTGCCCAAATCGCCCATCAGCAGAATGTTTCTTGGCGTGAAGTACATCAAGCGACCTTAGAAAAGTGGCAGCAGACTAGGCAATAGAAGGAATTGAATGGGTTGGCAGGGTTTTGATCACAAGTTTTTTAATCAGTGCGATCGCGCTTTTTGTGCTGCCTCGCCCATCGCTCAAAGTTGTAAAAATCTGAAAAGGCTTTAATAACGATAAAGGGTACAGCGGTATTTAGGCATTAGGTAGTGCGTAAATATCGCGACCACGACCCAGAGAATATTTAAGCGAATGGCTCAGATCCTTGCTGCATAGGGTAACGAAACTGATCACTGCAAGTAAGGCAATGCCTGCGGCAACCCCAAACAGACCTCGATAGCCGATCGCCTCAGCAAAATAGCCCATCACCGGACCCGCGATCGCCATGCCACAGTCAAATCCAGCTAAACATAACCCAAACACCCGACCGCGCTCATGGGGTTCTGAGCGATCCGCCGTCAACACGATGATCATCGGAATGAAAATACCGCCGCCTGCTCCTTCCAAAAAACCAGCCAGCAAAAATTCGGGGGCACTATGGGCACGCCACAGCAGCAGCATGGAAACGGCGTATAGCAACAGGCTAATCGTGATAAAACGTCCCCGTCCGTAGCGATCGGAAGCGCGACCTGTGAGTAGCCTGACCCCAAAACTGGCGATCGCGGCAGCCGTATAAAACAACCCCGCATTCAAATTCACGCCCGTTTCTTGAATGTAAAGTGGCACAAACACGGCTAAAGTGCCAAATGCAATTCCAATCAAGGACAGCACTAAAGTAGGAATTCGCAAACGGGGACTCCATAAAAATTTCCAAAAGGGAATATTGTGAACTTTTTGAGAAGCAGCAGACGATGCTAATTCAACAAAGGGCGCTTTGATTTGAGTCGCACACAAAATTCCGGCAAAGCCTAACCCCGCCGAGAACAAAAATAAGGGCGTGTAGCCTGCCCATACCTGCAAAAAACCACCGATCGCGGGTCCTAATGCCATCCCAATTGGATTTACCAAGGTCAGGTATCCTAACACTTCGCCACGATTTTGAGGCGGAGCCAGATCCGTCACTAATGCGCTGAAAGCGGTAGTGAATGCGGCAATGCTCAAGCCATGAAAGGCGCGAATAGCAAACAATAGAGGAATGGATTGAGTCATCAGGTAGCCTAAAGGGGCGATCGCCACCGCCACCAGCCCGATCATTAGCACTTGAGTACGACTTTTTTGATCGGCTCTGCGTCCTAACCAAGGGCGAAAGACCAATAGCCCAATGGCAAAGGCTCCCATAACTACGCCCACTTCGCGATCGCCGGCTCCCGCCTGCTTGATATAAGGCGACAGCGTTGGTAACAGCGATGCTAAACTTGCCCAAAACAACAGCCCAGACGCAAACAAAAACACCAGATTGCGGCGTTGCTCTGGTTGAAGGGTTTGAAATACTTTCAATCGATGACCTCTGCGATCGCTCCTCTTAATGATGAAGAGATTTGAAGTATTTGGCTATCCTCCGATTGGGCAGAAAGCAGCGCGATCGCGTGTGAAGTAAGTAGAAGTAATAAGCACGATCGCCCCATGAAAAAGCGACAGATGAACATCACCTATCGCTTGAAATGAGTTGAGTTTTTAAGCTACGCGATCGCGCTTTAAACCATTGAATAAATGCGAGTCGCTTCCTCTTTAAGCAACGCTGCCTTATCAGTTTGTTCCCAAGGCAGATCCAGATCCGTCCGTCCCAAATGACCGTATGCTGCTATCTCCTGATAAAAGCGACCGCCGCGCTCAGCAGGCAACTTCCGCAAGTTGAACGTTTGAATGATTCCAGCAGGACGAAGCTCAAAATGCTTTTGTATCAGTTCTAGCAGGCGATCATCATCAATCTTTCCAGTTCCAAAGGTATCAATCATAATGCTGACCGGGCGCGCCACCCCGATCGCATAACTCAGTTGCACCTCACACTTATCTGCCAACCCAGCCGCCACAATGTTTTTTGCCACATGTCGGCAAGCATAAGCAGCACTGCGATCGACTTTTGTGGGATCTTTTCCAGAAAATGCACCCCCACCATGACGAGAATAGCCCCCGTAAGTATCCACAATAATTTTGCGACCCGTTAGCCCCGCATCTCCTTGAGGACCACCAATCACAAATTTTCCAGTGGGATTGACCAAAAAGCGAGTCTTGTCATCCGGCTTAACGGCAATATCCGCAAATACAGGTTGAACAACCAACTCCCACAAATCAGCTTTAATTTTTGCCTGAATTTTTTCATTATCAGTAATGCTACCGATTTCTGCCGCATGTTGGGTAGAAACCAAAATGGTATCAATCCCAACAGGACGATTATCCTCATAGGCAACAGTCACCTGGGTTTTGCCATCAGGACGCAGGTAAGCAAGTTGTCCTGTTTTACGCACAGCCGCCAATTTCCGAGAAATACGATGGGCTAGGGAAATAGGCATCGGCATTAACTCAGGCGTTTCATTACAAGCAAACCCGAACATAATACCCTGGTCACCCGCGCCAACACCATCCAGTTCATCATTGGATAACTCGCGTGCTTCCTGAGCCGTGTTGACCCCTTGAGCAATATCGGGAGATTGATCGTCTAACGCAACTAAAACCGAGCAGCTATTGGCACAGAAACCATTATCTACTCCGGTATAACCAATTTCAGCAATTTTCTGGCGCGTAATATCGATGTAATTCACTTTTGCCTTGGAGGTGATTTCACCTGTGATCAAGACTAGTCCAGTGTTCACTACAACTTCCGCAGCAACTCTGCTCAATGGATCTTGAGCTAGCAAGGCATCTAGAATAGTGTCTGAAATTTGGTCACAAATCTTGTCAGGATGACCTTCAGTAACAGATTCGGACGTAAAAAGGTAACGACGAGCCAAGGACAACTCCTCTCTTCACACTAGAGTTAATAAACAAAGCTAGGTCTTAAAAAAACTTGTGAAAAATTTATTAGTCAATCAGGCTTTATACCTAATTTATCTACAAAGATACACAATGATGAGACTTCAGCGGATCATAGCATTTGTAGGCGCTCGGATGAAGTGAAGGTTAAAAGTTGACGAAGAATTCAACAAAGATAGAACTTAGTACTCTGCTCAAAGATTGCTAGGTTGCAACAATCTGAATGGTTGCGAAGGTTTGCACTAAGGCATTTGCTTGTTTAAGAGAGGCTCGATTGATGGGTTCCCACATCACGCCAATGCAACCAGCCGCTTTTGCGGCACAAGCCATTTCGATGTCAGCGGCAGAATCTCCAATGACGATTGCCCGTTCAGGTAAGACATCCAAGGCCGCACAAGCTTGTCGAAGTAATTCTGGATTCGGTTTGCTTAACCCAGTATCGGTTCCCATGGCAAGTTGAACGAGAGAGTTTAGCTCATATTTATCTACAAAATCTTGCACATTAGCGGTGGTATCTGAAGATAGAATACCGATTTTGAGCGATGCTTGGGCGATCGCCTGCATTAATTCCTTTGCCCCTTCATACAGAGGAGTATTGTCTGCTTTACGATCAAAGACGCGATCAGCTTCCGTGAAGGCGGATTGCACAATACTCAGTGATTCTAGCCAATCTCGTCCTGTTTCAGCCACATAAGCAGCAGCAGCAATTTCGTTTTCTAAACGGGTTCCCACTGCCATTAATCCAGCCGAATTGAGGCGATCGCTCTCTATACCAAATGCCATTAGCAGCGGCTCTTGAACTCCAGGAATCTGAGCATCAATCAAGCGCGCGCGCTTTTGAGCCAGATTCCGCAAAAAATGGTGAGAATTTGCCAACGTTCCATCTTTATCAAAAATAACAGCTTCGATATTTTCAAAGCGCACAGTTCCACATTGAATCAAGGTCATAAAATTCTTATTCGGCAACACTTAAAAAAAAAGAAGAGGATTTTTCCTCTTCTTGAAAAACAAGTTAAATACAGTCTGACCTATTACAAAGCTATTCAGCAGCAGAGATTTCTTCAGTTTCGGTCGTCGTAGCAGAACCTTCGTCCTCTACAGCTAAAGGAACTTCTTCCTCTGTTGCAGCAGGAACTTCTTCCTCAATGTCTCCAGAAATCTCTTCTGCCACCGCAGCAGGCACCTCTGCCTCCTCCATAGCATCAGGAATTTCCGCATCTTCCATTGCGGTAGGAACGTCTTCCTCAATGTCCTGAGGAACCTCCTCGATCAAAGTTCCCTGCTGTTTTGCCAAGATCTGCTCACGATATTTCACCGCCATTTCCTCAGCTTTGTCATAGACGACCTGGGGATTCTTAACCATGTCGCCGGGTTCTGGCTCAAGCTGTTTAGTGGAAAGAGAAATCCGACCGCGGTCGGCATCAAGATCAATAATCATGACCTTTAGCTCATCATTCACATTGAAAACGCTATGAGGCGTATCAATATGGTCGTGGGAGATTTCTGAAATATGTAGTAATCCACTGACCCCACCAATATCAATAAACGCACCGTAGGGCTTGATACCGCGCACGGTTCCAATCACTACTTCGCCCACTTCGAGCTTGTTCATCTTACGCTCAACCAGCGCACGACGATGGCTTAATACCAGGCGATTACGCTCCTCGTCTACTTCCAAAAACTTCAGGGGTAGCTCTTCACCAACGAGTTCTTCCTTCGGTTTACGGGTACTAATATGGGAGCCAGGGATAAAGCCCCGCAACCCTTCAATCCTAACTAAAGCACCACCTCGGTTGGTTGCAAAAACCAGAGAACGAACTGTTGCGTCTTCTGTCTGAAGTTGACGAACTCGTTCCCACGCCCGCATATACTCAATGCGACGGATAGAGAGCGTTAACTGTCCATCTTCGTTTTCATCCGCAAGAATATAAAACTCGCGAGTTTCATTAGATTGCAGCACTTCTTCAGGAGTATCAATTCTATTAATTGACATCTCTTGAATGGGGATGTAGGCAGCCGTTTTCGCGCCAATGTCAATCAGAGCGCCCCGTGGCTCTAAACTAAACACCGTCCCTGCAACTACGTCACCTGGATTAAAGTGATAGTCGTAATCATCTAGTTTTGAAGCGAAGTCTTCGTAAGTAAAGCCAATATCTAGCGTTAATGTGTCCTGATTGACCATGCGAATCGTTTCCTGGTAGTTATCTCCGTGTAAAGTTTGCCTCCTTGATGGGTAAGCACGCCATAACGGGTTACCACACCTGGAAATCTTCTATTCACAGTGTAGAAGATTTAAACGTTCAGATCGATTTAGGCTCGGAAGACCTATCATACCTTAACAGATCGCCCTACGCACACTACTGAGAAAATAGATTTAGAGAAAAGTTTATTTGAAGCAGGTTGTTCACGTGGTAGAAACGGTATGAACAGAGTTATCGTCTGGTTCATTTAACCCCATTGGCTTAGCTTGGTTCCCATTCTCTATTGATCGCAGTGTTTGAGATTTCGGAGTAGTGTTTTGCAGATGAGCGAGAGTATCTACAAAATCACGAATGCCTTGAAATTTTCGATAAACTGATGCAAACCGGATGTAGGCAACTTCGCTAAGAGCTTTCAAATTATCTAGAACAAGTTCGCCAATTTCGCTGCTAGGAACTTCTCGAATGACACGCTGCTGCAAATCGGATTCAATTTCATCGACGATATTTTCCATTTGTGGAGCAGAAATTCCTGTTTTTTCGCAGGCGCGAACGATTCCTTTCAAAAGTTTATAGCGATCGAAGGATTGGCGATCGCCATTGCGTTTGATCACCGTAACGGGAACAAATTCGATCCGTTCATAGGTCGTAAATCTACGCGAACATTTCAAACATTCGCGCCGCCGCCGAACACTTTGACCTGACTCTGCGGAACGCGATTCAAGAACACGATTGTCGCCGTGCTGACAGAAAGGACATCGCATGGTGATAAAGCACTCCAAGCGAAATGAACAGTTGTAGAGTTTTCTGATACTAAAACCTTAAAAATACTTTGCGAAGTACTTTTATTAGCTAGCTTTAATCAAATTAAAAACTCTTACACTTTAGTTAGGCTGATGCACTAACTTAAAGACGATTATGCCCGATTTACTTTGATTGCATTAATATTTTTCTGGTATTTATTTTAGACCCGTCAATGAACTCATTAGGGGTGCGTTATAAACTGCTTTGGGAAGGGCAGTCTAAGAAAGCACGGTTCATCCTAGTGCATCTGTGTGAGTTACTTTTCGTAATCTTTATAGAGTTTAACTAAGTGACCAGATGGCTGGATGCTGTACTAACTGACTTGATTTAAGCTTGTAGATGCCATAGTGGTATACAAGATTAAGATAATAGGGGTGTAATCTCGGTGCTGAAACAGTTGGGGAATGGAGTATATAGCCTTTTGCTTTGGAAGACTTCCTGTTTGACCAAAGGATTTTTAATCCAACTGCCCTTGTAGCAGGAGAGCGGTTCATGAAAGCCCAGCCGAATAACAAACCAAAAATTCTGGTGGTGGACGATGAACCAGATAATTTAGATTTGCTTTATCGCACGTTTTACCGAGAATTTAAAGTGCTGCGTGCGGAAAATGGACTCGCTGCATTAGAAATTTTGTCTAATGAGGGCGATGTTGCTGTAATTATTTCCGATCAGCGAATGCCTCACATGAGTGGGACTGAGTTTCTTAGTTTGACTGCCACTCAATATCCAGACATTATCCGAATTATTTTGACTGGGTATACCGATGTTGAAGATTTGGTGGAGGCAATTAATGCTGGCAAGGTGTTTAAGTATGTGACGAAGCCTTGGGATGATGAGGAACTGAAAGTTGTTGTGCGGCAGGCAGTAGACATTCATACGGTGCTGAAAACTCGGACGCGGGAGTTACGGCGATCGCTCCGACAAGAATCTTTACTCAATGCCGTCACCAGTACGATTCGCAGTGCCTTGAGCTATCGGCAAATTTTGCAAACCATGGGTCAAACTGTGGGTCATATTTTTGAGGCGAGCTACTGTCTCGTGTCTCCTTTTCAAGATGGACGTTTTGATGAGGACAATTTTGTTTATGTCAGTGCCTACGAAGAGCAGGGAATTGAACCCAAGTCTTTCGTTCCTCCGAAGGGCGCAACAGAACAGGTTACCCATGCGAGATCGACTCCATTGCGCGATGCCCTTTTTCAAACGATTTGGGTAACTCAAGACATTCAAATTATTCAAAATACTGAAACAGACGATCGCCTTCAGATAGACACTCCACATACACAACCCCTGCGACAGGCTTATCACGAAGTCAACATCCAATCCAGCTTGATTGTGCCGTTGTGCTATCAACAAGAATTAATTGCAATTTTAGCGCTGCATCAATGTGGGCACCCGCGCTCCTGGCAAGATGACGAAGTGCAGCTTTTAACCATGGTGGCTGATCAAGCAGCCTTGGCACTGGCACAAGCCCGCGCTTATGAACAACTGCAAGCTCTGGCAAAACGAGAAGTGCTGATTAACACTATTACCACCGCCATTCGCTCTAGCCTCGATCCTCAAGATATTTTTGCTGCCATTACTCAACAGCTTGGACAGGTGTTACAAGCCGATGGCTGTGCCTTGTCGCTGTGGACAGAAACCGATGAGTATGTGCAGTGTGTTGGGTTGCATGATGCGGCTTATCCAGGACATTCCCTCTCCCAAAAAGAAACGCTTGAAGATGATCCGGCATCTATTACGACAGTAAATCCGGCGTTTCAGGCTCAGCCGAATCGTCTGCTGGATTTGGAGGAGGATAACCGCCCGTTGCCAAAATCGATGGTGCCCATAGATCGCAACCCAGTGTTAAGGCAATTGATGCTCACAAAACAGCCCGTCGTGCTAAATGACTTAGAACTTTCTACCGAAATGCAGGGGGAGGAGCAAACCTTTCGTAACCCAACGCGGGCGCTGCTCGTGGTGCCGTTGTTGTCAGATGGCAAGATTATTGGCAGTATTTCCTTACGCCAAAATCATCAGCCTCGGCGTTGGAGTTTGTCCGAAATTGAATTAACCCAGGCAGTGGCAGCCCAAGCGGCGATCGCGGTGCAGCAAGCGCGGTTGTATCAAAAAACTCGCCAACAAGCAGAACAACTTTTGGCACTCGATCGCCAAAAAACTGAGTTTTTCCAAAATATTTCCCATGAATTTCGCACCCCGTTGACGCTAACGATTGGTCCATTAGAAGGAGCGGTTGCCAAAGAGCAAGGGCTTTCCTATGAGCAATCTGTGATTGCGCTGCGAAACTCTCGACGGTTGCTGCGGTTAGTCAACCAGCTTTTAGATTTGCAGCGACTGGATGCTAAACGGATGCAGCCAAGTTTTCGCCCTGCTGACTTGGTAGAATTTGTCAGCCAAACGGTTGATTCTTTTCGTGCCTATTGCGATCGCAAAGATATTCGTCTACTGACCCATCTGCAATCTTGCCCAGAAGTTTATCTAGACCTAGAAAAATTTGACAAGGTGCTTTACAACCTCTTGTCCAACGCCATGAAATTTACGCCCACAGGTGGCTCTATCACCGTGCTGCTTAAACCTGCCGGGGATCACTGCTCACTTCAGGTCATCGACACCGGAATAGGCATCCGTCCCGACCAAATTCCTCACCTATTTGAGCGGTTTCGGCAGGCAGAGGGTTCTGCAAATCGCAGCCATGAAGGAAGTGGTTTAGGCTTAGCTTTAGTTAAAGAACTGGTTGAACTCCACGGAGGGCAAGTTTCGGTAGACTCGACCTATGGCGAAGGAACCACCTTTACCGTATGGATTCAAACTGGAGTTGCCCACCTCCCGCCTCAACAAGTGATTGACATGCAAGCCGAGTTGCAACCCAATCGCGCGGCGGTCGAGCTAGCAGACATTGAAGGAACTCAAGATTCTGAAGCAGCCTCTATTTTTAACTTAGAGGGTCTGCCCCTTTTAGGGAGTCAAGACGGTGCAACTGGCTCTACTGCAATGAATCCCGAAGATGGGCGGGTGTTGGTAGTAGACGATAATCCCGATGTGCGGACTTATATCTCTAGCATTTTGCGAGAAAAAGGGTATCAGGTGCAAACCGCTCGAAATGGCGCAGAAGGCTACAAAACGGCTCAAGCCTATGCTCCACACTTAATTGTGACAGACTTAATGATGCCCCATGTGTCTGGTTTAGACCTGATTCGGATGATTCGTCTGGATGACGGTCTTAAAGGGGTTCCTATAATTCTCCTGACTGCCAAGGTGGATGAGAATACACGCATTGAAGGTACAGAACAGGGGGCTGATGCCTACTTATCTAAGCCGTTTAACGATCGCGAATTGCTAGCAGAAGTCCGAAATCTGCTGGCGCTCAAAGCCAATGAACGGCGCGTGGCGGAGTTAAACCAATATCTGACAGAATCGGTGTTGAAGCGATTTTTGCCTGCATCCATGGTCGATCGCGCGGCTCAAGGCGAATTGGTGTTAGATCTCCGCCCTGAACCCCGGTTAGTGACGGTGCTATTTAGCGATATTGTCGGGTTCACCCAACTTTCAAATACGCTGCGATCTCGCCGAGTGGCTGAATTATTGAATGAATATTTGGCAGAGATGACCCATGTGATCTTTAATAATGGCGGCACGATTGACAAATTCATGGGCGATGCCATTTTGGTATTATTTGGCGCACCCGAAGAACTGTCTCCTAATGAACAAGTTCGTCGGGCGATCGCGGCGGCTCGTGAAATGCGGCGATCGCTGCAAACCTTAAACAAACGGTGGCAGGAGCAAGGGATCAACCAAGTGCAGTTCCGGTGTGGCATCCACCAAGGCACCGCAGTTGTAGGGATGTTTGGCTCTTCTGAGCGATCGGATTACACCGCGATCGGTCCTAGTATCAACATTGCTTCCCGGATTCAAGAAGTCGCTGATCCAGACTGTATTCTGGTTTCTGCGGCAGTTGCAGACTATTTAGAAGAAGATGAAATCGTCAAATTTAGCCCGTTAGAGCTAAAGGGAGTGGATGAAACCGTCCTCACCTTTGTGGTTACCCCTGAACCTAGAGCCAGTAAAGACGAAGCGAGTAGAGACGAACCATGAGTGATACCGTTTTGAGTTTTGAGTTTTGAATTTTGAGTTTTGAGTTTTGAGTTTTGAATTGTAGAAGCGTTACTCAGTCACGGTTTCATCTTCAGATCTGCCGTATGCTCCATTTAAATTGGTATGACTTAAATATTGGGTTGCAAACTTGATGAAGCGTTTGGCTGCTATACCTCCTTCCATTCTGCTAGACCCCTTGTTGCGGGGTTGGCTGTTAGAAGATATCGGTCGGGGCGATCGCTCAACGGCGGCTCTTTTTGAAGGTAAACCTCCGATGGGGCAGGCTGAATGGATTGTGAAGGAATCGGGCAGCATTGCTGGATTGCCCATCGCCAAACGGGTGTTTCATCTGCTGAATGAGCAAGTTGCCTTTGAACCTGTTGCTCAAGAAGGAGAAAGCTATGAGCGGGGTCAAGCGATCGCCCAAATCTCTGGCGCGATGGATGCGTTGCTCACTGGGGAACGGGTGGCATTGAACCTGGTCATGCGGTTAAGCGGGATCGCCACTCTGACCCGCCAGTATGTGAATCAAATTGCCGATTTACCTGCTCAGTTAGTCGATACTCGCAAAACTACTCCAGGGTTACGGCTATTGGAAAAATATGCAACGCAAGTTGGCGGAGCCGTAAACCATCGCATGGGTTTAGATGATGGAGTGATGCTGAAAGATAACCACATTGCGGCGGTCGGCGGAATTGCCACCGCGATCGCCCGCATTCGAGGGCAAGTTCCCTACCCGTTGACGATTGAGGTAGAAACGGAAAAGCTCGAACAAGTGGAGGAAGCGATCAAGCATGGCGCAGACATTATCATGCTGGACAATATGCCTTTAGATCAAATGCAGCAGGCAGTTGTCATGATTCGTCAAACCAATTCGCGCATTAAAATCGAAGCATCTGGCAACATTACCCTAGAAACAATTCGCGCTGTAGCTCAAACTGGAGTGGATTATATTTCTAGTAGTGCCCCGATTACGCGGTCTACTTGGCTGGATATCAGCATGAAAATGGCATAGCTGGAACCGGAAATTTTGAATCTGCGATCGCCAAAACAAGGCAAAATAGGTTTTCTGCCAGCTTTTGTTTGGGATGATAGAAGTAGTGCAATGTGCGACTTTCTTAAAATCGCCTAAAAGCAGCCCTCACCCTAGCCCTCTCCCACAGGAGAGGGAACCAAAGATCTCTTGAAAGCTCTTCTCCTGCGGGAGAGGGGTTTGGGGTGAGGGTTCTTAGTTGCACATCGCGTTAAGTAGTGCAATTCATAGTGCAACCCTGTGCGGCTCGAAATTAGGATATTGATAGTTTTATGATTCTTACGATCGCCGAATTGAAAAAGCGCTTAGAACAAGCCATCAGCACCGCTTTTGGTTCAGAATATGCTGCTGTCGATCCAATTTTGGTGCCTGCCAGTAATCCCAAGTTTGGCGACTATCAAGCGAATGTGGCGATGGCGTTGGCGAAACCATTGAGGCAAGCACCACGGGCGATCGCGGAACAAATTGTGCAGCATTTAGAGGTCAGCGATCTCTGTGAACCGCCGACCGTTGCGGGTTCCGGCTTTATTAATTTGCGGTTAAAAACAGAGTATTTGGAAACCCAGTTAAGCAGGATGCTGGCAGATGATCGCTTGGGCGTAGCGTCTGTTAGCAAACCGCAGCGGGTCATCGTCGATTTTTCCAGTCCTAATATTGCCAAGGAAATGCATGTAGGGCACCTGCGATCGACCATTATTGGAGATGCGATCGCCCGTGTTTTGGAATTTCAGGGGCATGATGTCCTCAGGCTCAATCATGTCGGCGATTGGGGCACTCAATTTGGTATGTTGATCACCTATCTGCGAGAAGCGGCACCCGCAGCCTTAATCACGGCTGATGCCATTGATCTCGGTGATTTAGTTGCCTTCTACAAAAAAGCCAAACAGCGATTTGATGAAGATGAAGCCTTTCGCGACACTGCCCGACAAGAAGTGGTACGGCTGCAATCGGGCGCAGAAGACACCTTAAAAGCATGGCGGCTACTCTGCGATCAATCTCGCCGCGAATTTCAAATCATCTACGATTTGCTGGATGTCACTGTGACCGAGCGCGGCGAATCGTTCTATAACTCGCTGCTGTCAGAGGTGGCGGTAGATCTAGATAAACTTGGCTTGCTCGTCATCGATCAAGGCGCAAAATGCGTGTTTCTAGAGGGCTTTTCCAATAAGGAAGGCGATCCCCTGCCGCTGATTGTGCAAAAGTCGGATGGCGGCTATAACTATGCCACGACTGATTTAGCTGCGATTCGCTACCGCATCCAGCAAGATCAGGCAGAACGGATTCTTTACTTAACCGATATTGGGCAGTCCAACCATTTTGCCCAAGTGTTTCAGGTGGCGCGACGAGCCGGATGGCTAACGGATACGGTGGAAGTAGAACATGTGCCGTTTGGGTTAGTGCTGGGAGAAGATGGCAAAAAGCTAAAGACGCGATCGGGGGAAACTGTCCGACTGCGAGAGTTATTGGATGAAGCCGTGAACCGCGCTCGAACCGATTTGGAAACTCGCATTCAAGCGGAAGATCGACCAGAAACAGAGGACTTTATCGCCCATGTTTCTCACGTGGTAGGCATCGGCGCGGTGAAATACGCTGACTTAAGCCAAAACCGCACCGGCAATTATGTTTTTAGTTTTGACAAAATGCTGGCGCTCAATGGCAATACGGCTCCCTATATGCTCTATGCCTATGTCCGCATCCAAGGCATTACTCGCAAAGGGCAGATAGATTTTGAGCAGCTAGGACGCGATCGCAAAGTTCAGCTACAGGATGAAACCGAGTTTGCTTTGGCAAAGCATTTGCTTCAACTAGATGAAATTATTGCTCAAGTGGGTCACGAGTTATTTCCAAATCGACTCTGCCAATATTTATTTGAACTAAGCCAAAAATTTAATCAGTTCTACGATCGCTGCCCCGTTTTGCAAGCCGAAGAACCCCTCCGCACTTCCCGCCTAGCCCTTTGTAACCTCACCGCTAATACCCTAAAACTGGGACTCTCACTATTAGGCATCCCTGTTTTAGAAAGAATGTAGCCCCAAAAAACTAAAGAGATAAAGTTCCGATAAGAACTCAATCTCTTTAAGAGTTAAAACCAAAAAGTTAAAACCATCTGAACTGAGGTGAGCAATTTACTTGCCGATCCGAGGAGGCTCCCGAAACGCGATCGCAAAGAACAACACCCCAATCGCTAAAGTCAAAACCAAAATATACGCAACCGCTTCCATAATCAAATCTCTCAACAACAACCCGACTCACTCTATCTGAGAAAAGGGAATGGCAACCTCTATAAATCTGCCACTCCCTTTCATTGAAGAACTTGCCTAAATAGCTTCTTTCCGACGGGTAGATTTATCACCCAGCTTCTGATAGAAACCCCACTCAACTTGCTCCTCAGATAGTTCTGGATCGATCCCAGCAAACACATCTCGGAATAACGTCCGAGTGCCATGCCAGATGTGACCAAAGAAGAACAGCAGTGCAAAAACCGCATGTCCAAAGGTAAACCAACCTCTGGGGCTGGTGCGGAATACACCGTCCGAGTTTAAAGTTTCACGATCAAAATTAAATGATTCGCCTAACTGAGCCGCACGAGCATATTTCTTAACCTCTGTAGGTTCAGAGAAGGTTTGCCCATTCAACTGACCACCATAGAAGTTAACTTTTACACCCGCTTGCTCAAAACTGTATCGTGATTCAGCCCGACGGAATGGAATATCCGCTCGTACAATCCCATCTTTATCAGTCAAAACAATAGGGAAGTTTTCAAAGAAGTTAGGCAGACGACGAACATTGAGTTCGCGTCCCTCTCGATCCGTGAAAACTCCATGTCCTAACCAACTTTGGGCAATACCATCGCCTTTGTCCATTGCCCCTGTTCTAAACAAACCGCCCTTCGCAGGACTGTTGCCTACATAGTCGTAGAACGCTAACTTTTCAGGGATAGCTGACCATGCTTCTTCTAGGCTTGCCCCCTCTGCCAAGTCAGCTTGAACTTGTTTTTCAATCTCTTGTCTGAAGTATCCCCCATCCCATTGATAACGGGTTGGTCCAAACAGTTCGATCGGAGTCGCTGCATTGCCGTACCACATTGTCCCAGCAACAATGAAAGCTGCAAAGAAGACGGCAGCAATACTACTAGACAAAACCGTTTCAATGTTCCCCATTCGTAGAGCCTTATAGAGGCGCTCAGGAGGACGAACACTCAAATGGAATAATCCAGCAATTACCCCCACAACACCCGCAGCAATATGGTGAGCAACAATGCCACCTGGATTAAACGGGTTGAAACCTGATGGACCCCATTCAGGAGCCACAGGTTGCACACTGCCAGTTAATCCATAAGCGTCTGAAACCCACATTCCAGGACCAAATAGCCCCGTCAAATGAAAGGCTCCAAACCCAAAGCAAAGCAGTCCAGATAGCAATAGGTGAATCCCAAACATTTTGGGTAGATCTAGAGCAGGTTCACCTGTTCTAGGATCTCTAAAAAGCTCCAAGTCCCAATAAACCCAATGCCAACATGCGGCTAGGAATAGCAAGCCCGAAAGAACGATGTGAGCCGCTGCTACGCCTTCAAATGACCAGAAGCCTGGATCAACACCAGACTCTCCAGTAATACTCCAACCGCCCCAAGAACCTGTAACGCCTAGGCGAGTCATGAAGGGTAGCACAAACATTCCTTGCCGCCACATTGGGTTCAAAACGGGATCACTGGGATCAAAAATAGCAAGTTCATAAAGTGCCATTGAACCCGCCCACCCTGCTACTAAGGCAGTATGCATTAGGTGAGCAGCAATCAACCGTCCTGGATCATTAATTAGGACGGTATGTACACGGTACCAGGGTAGCCCCATTGATTACGCTTCTCCTTAGTAGTTAGATCAATTCTGCTTGATGTCTCTTTTTGCATTTTATTAAAGTGCTGCCCCCTTGGTAAATCTATTAAGACAGTCTTTAATCAAAAAAAACATCCTTCAGGCGCTGCACTTGGCAGTTTATCCAATACACAGCCCTAGAAGGGCGTTTGTAAAATGAAAAGGTATAACGAAGTGTAAACTAGTATTTAAGGCTATTGCAAGCAACCTAACGCTTCGTAACGGTACTAAAAGCGTTTTGTTTGAAAAGTTCTAATTTTTTTAGCATAGATTAATTTTTTGACATCAATGTCTATGTTTTATATTGAGTTTTGGCTTTGCAGCCGTTTTCCAAATTAAGGCTATCAAAGCTTATACAGTTAGGTGAACTGATGACTATCAAGTTTGTTAAGGAAAATCAAGAAATCGTTGCGGCAGATGGCGCAAACTTAAGATTTAGAGCGCTTGAGAGTGGCATTGATCTCTATACCTTTACTGGCAAGATGATGAACTGCGGCGGGTATGGGCAATGTGGTACGTGTGTTGTGGAAATTTTAGAAGGAATGGAAAATCTTTCGCCCAGAACAGATGTGGAAAGTAAAAAGCTCCGTAAAAAGCCTGAAAGTTATCGTCTGGCTTGCCAAACCACAGTTCATGGATCGGTGGCAGTTAAGACTAAGCCTTAGTTCTAGCGCTTATTGTAATAAAAATGATTTTGTCAGCTTCTAAGCTCGGTGTGATTGTATTGTCATTGGTTAATCATGACCATTGGCAATGGTATTCTGGTAACAATTGGCGATCGCGAATTTATAGAGAGGGTTAAGCTTATGCAGGTCAATGACCTTGGTTTCATAGCAACGATCTTGTTTGTTTTAGTTCCTACTGTTTTTCTACTGATTTTGTATATTCAAACAACTAGTAGTGAGAGAAAGCAGTGAGGGAAAGTAAAGCACCATAGACCAATCAGCAGGTTGTTGTTAGTCTAATTGTTTTTATTTACCCTACACTTTTCCACTCTAGTGCTGATTCTGGCTGAAATGCTGTAGTTCCTAGTTAATTTCAGTTTTTAGCTAAATGGCTCAATTCATTTGGAAGGGGTAGGTTTTGAGGAGTCCAAGTCCATTTTTGTTGCCTCTTCTAAATCCATTTTTTCCATGATTGATTGCAGCCTCATGCGGTAGATGTAAGGCCAGCCTCCTTTGGTTTCTATATCCCTCAGCAGCTTGTATAGAGACTGCCGATTATCAGGCAAAGATTGTTGAAATAAGCCATCGCGAATTTCTTGATGAACTTGTTCCAATAATCTTAAGATTGCTAAAAGGGAAAGGCTGTCGCTCTGATGTTCTTGAGCGATCGCCCAAGTTATGTGTCTAATAGATTGAAGACCCTCTTCAAGATTAATTTTAGGGATTTCCTGACTGCTCATAAAGTGAACTCGCAAGTAGCTTTGTGGTGAATTATTTTTCCCTAGATGAACCAAAAAATCATAACTTTTGATGGAATCCCTAGGTATCTCAAATTGAGGCGAAGCTGACTGAGTTGTAGCTACAAAAGTGTACTACTTTGTCCTATACAATTTTCAATGAGGATGGGTTGGCTAGATTGGAAACAGGTTAGCTTGTTTAGTGACCCAAACTGCTGACAAATCAGACTTTTTTCCTCCATCTTTTTGAGATAAAAACGTTTTTCTCAAAGTTTCTGACTTATTTACTTGTCTGCCTGTTCAATGAACAGATTGTTTTCGAGAGAAATCAGAAAAAATCCACAGATTAAATTAACGTTATTGAGGTTATTCATGAGGTATCGCACACTGATTGTTGCCCTGTTGGCAATTTGTCTTAGTGTTTTGACAGCTTGTACAGATAGCCCTGCTTCAAGTAAGGAATTGCTAACTTACGACGAGATTAGAGGAACAGGTCTAGCAAACTCTTGTCCTCAGCTAAGCGAAACTAGCCGGGGATCAATTCCTTTAGAGGGAAATAAATCTTATTCGCTAACAAGTTTATGTCTCCAACCCACTGCTTTCTTTGTCAAAGAGGAAAGCGTTAATAAACGTCAGGCTGCTGAATTTGTTGCTACTAAGCTAATGACTCGGTACACATCATCGATTGATTCAGTGCAAGGAAAACTGAAGATCAATTCGGATGGCAGCGTCACTTTTATTGAAGAAGATGGAATTGACTTTCAGGCAGTTACAGTACAGCTTCCTGGGGGCGAACGAGTTCCCTTCTTGTTTACTATTAAAGAACTTGTTGCCACCACACAACCAGGATTATCAGCCATTAGCGCATCTACTGATTTTGAGGGTGAGTTTAAGGTTCCATCTTATCGAACCTCTAACTTCTTAGATCCCAAAGGTCGGGGGTTGACCTCTGGATATGATAATGCCGTAGCTCTTCCGGCTCAGGCAGATAGTGAGGAATTGGCGAAGGAAAATGTAAAACGTTTTCAACTTGACAAAGGTAATATTTCACTCCAAATCACTAAGGTTGATAGTTCAACAGGCGAAGTCGCTGGCAATTTTGAAAGTATTCAGCCCTCTGAGACTGATATGGGTTCGCACGCTGCCAAAGATGTCAAAATTCGTGGTTTGTTCTATGGACGAGTTGAATCTACGACCTGACTTAGTTATTTGTCGAGAGGCTAGCTCAATGCTTTAACTTGCTAAATGCTGCTAGTTTTTACACTTTGAAACTTAAAATAAGGGAGAAATAGTTTTCCCTTATTTTAAGTTTTTTTACATAAACTATAATCTTACGGAAATCATAAATCTTCAGACGTTTTCGGCTTACTGCCATAACATCAATTTCGTAAGATAGTTTTTTAATAAATCCTTTTAAAGAACTTAGAAACGAACTTGGAAGGATGAGCTTCCGTAAAAATGCTATTGCCAGAAGGCTGTCCTAACAAATAAGTTAGATATATGCAAGTATAGAACCGTTCTAAGTAGTGCTTTAAGCTTGAATTACTTTCATTGCCTAAGCCACTGACTTAAAAGCTTTTAGAGTCTATGAAGCGTTTGTGATTGGTAGTTTAGGCTGTCGTCTGCTACGTTTCTGCTCTATTTATTAACAAGTGAGTGTACTTATCAATAGTTCTAGGTTTAATGCTCTACCACTGAAACTCGTCATGCCTACGATCGCTAATTATGAACTGAAGAGTGAAAGCTTACAACTTTTGCGAGACTACCAAAAGGTTCCTTCCCCTCAGCTTAGAAATCGTTTAGTAGAAATCAATTTTGGGTTAGTTAGAAGAGAAGCTCATCATTGGATCAACCAATGTACTGAAAGCTATGAAGACCTGCTGCAAGTCGGCAGTATTGGTTTAATTCGAGCGATCGAACGATTTGATATTTCTAAAGGGCACGCCTTTAGCTCTTTTGCTATTCCATACATTAGAGGTGAAATTCAGCACTATCTACGCGACAAAAGTCCCTCTGTTCGGATTCCACGTCGCTGGCAAGCGCTTCAGAGACAAGCGATTTGGATTTCACGAGAGTTACAAGTCACGTTGAATCGTCATCCTAATGATTTTGAAATTGCTGAAGCATTGAAAATTTCTACAGCAGAGTGGCAAGAGATCAAGTTAGCATGTCAAAATCGCTCTGTTCTTAGCCTAGATGCTCCAATAGGCGATGAGGAAAATGGGAATGCTTCTTTGGGCGAGCTTGTTCCCGATACTCAGTATCGTAGTTTCCAACTTGCTCAAGAGGATCAAATTCGTTTGCAACAATCATTAGCGCATTTGGAAAAGCGAACTCGCCAAATTTTGGAATTTGTTTTTCTACATGATTTAACTCAAAAAGAAACCGCAGAACGATTGGGAATTAGTGCTGTGACTGTATCTCGCAGAGTAAAGAAAGGACTAGAACTTTTACAGCGTTTGATGAATGGAGTAGAAGAATAGCTTTAATAGCTTCAGCGATCACTAAAGTATTGGCATCAAAAGTAATACAGCTATCTCTTCAGTACAAATTCTGAAAAGGTAGCTGTATTTAATTGTCTCTAGGTATTCTTTACTCGACTACCTCGTTTATCTCAGCGAAGCTAACCCTGGGATAAAGCCAACCCGGCGATCGCCTTAAGGTAATGCTTGACGTGTAAACAAAGAACCATAGAAGTCTTAATTGGTCAGCAACAAATGTTTTAGATGGCTCAGGCGGGGTTTGAACCTGCGACCTTGGGCTTATGAGTCCCCTGCTCTACCACTGAGCTACTGAGCCTTAAATTGAGTATTTTATTAAGGTAGCATAACTTAAATCAATACCAAAATAATAATTGATTTAACCGATCGCATTAAAGCGTAAGGGGGAGAAAAATCTCCCCTTTTGCACTGCTGATAGCAACAAGACTAACTTCGAGACAGATATGCCATAGGATTAACAGCACCTTTTCCTGAGGGATGCACCTCAAAGTGAAGGTGAGGACCGGTACTATAGCCAGTGCTTCCCATTTCGGCAATCTGTTGTCCTTGGGCAATTTGTTGACCCGTTTGGACTAAAACCCGGTTATTGTGAGCGTACAGCGTTAAACTGCCATCAGGATGTTGGATTTCTACAAGATAGCCATAGCCACCTGAATTCCAGCCAGCAGTGACTACTACACCGTCTGCGGCTGCTACGACAGGAGTGCCAACGGGTCCTGCAATGTCAATTCCCTTGTGCATTCGTCCCCAACGCCAACCAAAGCCAGATGTTAAAACTCCTTTTGTGGGCCAAACAAAACCATCTAAGCGTTCACCTGCTCCAGGCAAGTAGGACTCGCTAGTTCCCAAAGAAGGCAATTCAGGGGATACCGCTTTACCAATTTGAGATTGCAACAGCGGATCATAACTTTCAGAGCCGAGCGGTGCTACTGCTACGACTTGTGGTTGTCTTTGAACTGGACTATTTTGCTGAGGCAATGCATTTGTCTGAGAGGAAGAATCTACTTTGACTCGACTACGCATTTCTCGCAATTGAGTTCTTAAAGTAGCCGTCCTATCAGAATTGAATTCTGAATTAACTCGATCGCTCAAACCAGAAGTGTAGTTACTAGCTGCTGCACTGGTAGAAGCTATACTTTCAGACGGCACAAGTACATTTGTTTGAGGGCGAAGTGCTTTAGTTTGGTAGCGTTGTCGGAGTTGATCGATCTCTTGTCTGAGATTTTCAACATGGTTGTAACGCACAAGCCTAGAATCAGATTCACCCGTCGGCTCAACCTGATTTTTGCCAGAAAAAGATGTTGCAGCAACTGACACTCTGGTTGAAGGCGCTGGCACAAAAGTTGCAGCCGAGCTTGGTAACGCAGTAGTAGAGGAAGCACTTGCGACAGTCGATTCCACTGGGATAGATGCGATCGAACCCTGATATTCCGAGCGCTCAACAGCAGAACTCTGAGAGGGTGGAATAATTAACGTCTGATTGACGAAAATATAGTTTGGGTTAGAAATTCGATTTGCCTCGGCTAGCTGCTTCACAGAAACATTGTGAGTGCGGGCGATCGCAGCAAGCGTATCTCCAGAAGCAATCCGATAGGAAGAAGCTTTGCTATCTTGAGGAGCAGACTTTGGAAGCTGAGTGTTTACAGGAGAACGAAACGCCACCGACTGCCGACTATCGGGCGACCCCAACAAGTTTTGTGGTAGCACTTGCTCAGAGCCACGATCAGCAGGCAGAGTAGAGACTACTTGAACCTGCGGCTCTGCTTGAGGCACTTGCTGTGCTGATTGGGGAACAGCCTGATATTTTTTAGAGCTTAACGTGGCTAAACCGCTCTGCAAACTCTGCGTTTTTTGCTTAAGGTTTTCAAGTGCCTTATGCTGCTTATCCTCTAAATCCTTGGTATTTGCAGAATCAGCTTGAGGCTCAGATATTTGAGCTTGACCAGAGATGGGACCGTAATAACTAGGTGAAATGGCTGAGGCTGAAGTATCAGATGTTTGCGCCAGACGACTGTCTGTGGGAACGAGCAGTACCTGACCTACTCGCAGAATCGAATTAACAGACAGACCGTTTGCCACTGCAACTAAATTGGCATCAGTTCCATAGAACCGGGCAACATCCCAAAGCGTCTGACCTTCTTGAACCGTATGGCTGGCTTTGCGATCGCTTCTAGGAACGGATGATTCAATCGCCTCAGAATTAGGTGAAAGCGCGGCGGCTTCAAAAGAATCTGAAGATGCCGAAGTCACGGGTTCATTCTGAAGAGGCTCTGCTGCAACAGCGCTATCTCCTTGACGAGAAATCGGCAGGCCATAAGCCCCCATTGAAATTGCCAGACCAATCATCGCTGCCGAAGTCCGAACTCGGCGATTAGTTTCTGGAGTAGCCTGCTTTGCTTGAGCCATTGTTTCTTCGTGCTCGTTCATACAGGAAGGACTAGGCTTAACCTTCTGCGGAAATGTTCGTCTCAAAAAACGACCTCCTAAACTTCCAGCGCTTAACTGTCTTTGAGCCATTAATCCACCCTGTGCTAACAACTTAAATCACACTTGAAGGCGATCCAGATCACACATGGCAAATACACTTAGGCAAGAGTACCCTGCTTTTACGATTTAGACAAGTTCATCCTCACATTAAAAAATTTAAAGTAAGTATCAAACTCGCCTGGATAGGGACTTTAGAACGCTAGCAACACTAGAAAAAGAGTTGATTTGACCGTGCGCTAAGACAATTCAAAAGGCTAAGCTCTACAGAAGCCTGTAGAAATTGCTACCCTAATCAACCCAAAAAATCAAAAAACAGGAGCAAAAATCCAAAAATGTACCTTGTGGAAACGACTTAAATATCCAAACAATCAACACTCCTCACAGTCTCGCAGCAAAATTGATCATGCTCTAAATCACCTTGCCGCTCAAGACACTGAACTTTACCACAGACTCAAGCGACATTTTTTGGTTGGTCTAAATCCTAAAATCAACCCTGTGCAATCAAAAAGCTTACTGTATCTAACCTTCAGGAATTGGAAAGGGTATTAAAGCACTAATTGATCAACTCGACAAAAGTATTAAGGAAGTATAGAAATTTCTTATTGTTTCGCAGCAAATCTGTAGCATAAAAGACTATGTTTCAATTTTTTTTGATCGCTTTGTTATTTGAGCTAGATCAGAGAGGTTTCATTTAAGTATTCAGATCTTAGGCAAGTTCATCAAAATTTCTCCTCTCGCCGCCATTCTGGAAGAATAAGCGATCAAAGTCTCCCAGAATTAAGGAATCTAGGGGCGAATGCATCAGTTCTAATGTCAAGTCTGAAAAGTCTTTGCAGCGTTTAGAAAAGTCAATCCAGCACTCCATTCATGTATAGATGCATATATGTGGATGGAGTGCTGCTTAGATTCAAATTAGCTCGCGTAGTTACTAACGATATTAGTAAGTCATGTAATGGCGCTATTCTTTTTGGGCGAATCCCAATGAATGATGAATTGTGATAGTGACACACTATTATTACAGCAATCCTAACTGCCGACGTGCTTCAAATAAGCCAATAGCGACACTTACAGAGAGATTGAGGCTGCGTACTTGGGGCTGAGCCATCGGAATATAAACAGCTTCTGTACAAGTTTGCAGGAGATCTTTGGGTAGCCCAGCCGTTTCACTACCAAAGAGTAGCCAGTCGGATGGTAGGAATTTAAATTCAATATAGCTGCATCGCCCTGAAGTGCTGAAGCCAATCCAGCGACTTTTTGGCTGCTGAGAAAAATTTTGAAAGTCTTCGATAGAGGGATGGTAGGTCAGGTTGACGAAGGGCCAATAGTCTAAGCCAGCGCGTTTAAGATGGCGATCGCTAATTTCAAAGCCTAGCGGTCCAACTAAATGTAGCTCTGTGCCTGTTGCAGCACAGGTTCTAGCAATATTGCCAGTGTTGGGTGGAATTTGTGGATGAACTAAAACAACCTGCACCATTGGATAAATTGCCTTTTTTAATGAGCTATCGGCTAGCTCTTAACTTTTTCCTATCATAGGAAGACTTTGATAGCTTTTCTTAATACTTCCTTTAGGTGTTGGACTAATTAAAATTTTTGTGCCTAATTTCTCGCTAAGCATTTATACGTTTTCTAGAGGAAACTGGTTTCGACACAACTTCATCCTTTGGGTGTTCTAGCTTTGGAGCTAAAATCGATGGATGCTAAGCGGGTTAAACGGATTTGATTCAGCAATAGTTTTCTTCAGATTAAACCTGTCTGTATTTTACTTATCAATCTCATAAGTTTTTTATCTATATATAGACATCAAATTCCAAGGTTTTCAGTCTAAAGAGAGGGCAATGAGGAAGAGGCTTTAGCCGCTATTTGCCTAGATAATTCGGTTAGCGATCGCTGAAAGCGGTTAGGGTTAGAAAATGTAGGGCTTAGAGATGATTCGATGGCAGTCACAACGCAGCAAATTGGGCAGTGGAAACAGCAGGGACGGGCGATCGTGGCGCTGACTGCGTGGGATTTTGCCTTAGCAACGGTGTTGGATGAAGCTGGAGTCGATCTGATTTTGATTGGCGACTCTTTGGCAATGGTGGCTTTGGGATATAACACCACCCTACCGATCACGTTAGATGAAATGGTGCATCATGCAAAAGCGGTGCGGCGCGGAGTGCAGCGAGCCTTGCTGGTGTGCGATTTGCCTTTTATGACTTATCAAGAAAGTGTCCAACAGGCATTGCAGTCTGCGGGTCGGCTCTTAAAAGAGGCTGGAGTCCAAGCGGTGAAACTGGAGGGAGGCAACCCGATCGCGGTTGAAACCGTGACGCGACTGGTGCAGGTTGGCATTCCTGTAATGGGACATGTAGGGCTGACTCCCCAATCGGTACATCGATTAGGCTATCGGCAGCAAGGAACCTCATTGCCAGCAGGGGAAGAAATTTTGGCAGAAGCGATCGCTTTGGAACAGGCGGGAGCTTTTGCGATCGTGTTAGAGCATATTCCCAGTGAGCTTGCCCAACACATTACTCAAAAGCTTTCCATTCCAACGATTGGCATTGGAGCAGGACGCTATTGCGATGGACAGGTATTAGTTACTGCGGATTTATTAGGATTATCAGCGCGGCAGCCCCCGTTTGCAAAAGCCTATGTCAACTTACGAGAAACTATTACGGGTGCAGTTCAGGCGTTTGCTCAAGAAGTTGGCGATCGCGCTTTTCCAGAGGAATGATCGCCCTACAGTTTTTCTTCCAGTGGCTTGCAAAAATTGACTGCGCCAACTTTGATTACATAAATGGCGACGGGGGTTGCCAGCTTAATTGGCAAATCAGTGTTTGTGGTTAAGGCTGCCAAAACATCGCCACTCAGTCCATCTTCAAAAGGTTCTTTGAGTTCGGGTTGGCAAATAATATGCCGCCAGCGTTTGGCGAGTCCATCAATCCAGCGATCGGAGGTGTCTGGTTGTTGACCGCATTGAATGGCAAGAGCGATCGCGGCATCATCTAAATCGCCTTCACAATCTTCTAAAACATCCAAAGCAATCAGCGCGTCAGGATATTCTGAGAGGTCTGTCCGAAAGTAATTGATTTCCTCAAGCGTCACAATCATAGACATCCAGGCAAGGTGATAAGTCAGAGAATATATTAGCGCATGTCTTTTTGGCGCGTAGAGTAATTTCTAGCCTATTGATAAGACAGGTAGCTGCATCACAGAGCGATAATGGGCTTCGACCTGTTGCACGGTGGGAGATTTACGGTTCACTGACCATTGACTCCGGTTAAATAATTGCGATCGCAACTCATCCACGTTAATTCGCGTGGGTTTCCCGGCTGCAATCACGCGATCGCCCTTGACCCAAACGCTGTCTACCACCTGAGTCGGGCGACCTAATACCAGCAGCCCAATCGGATCGGTGCGAGGCAACATCGACAAATTCGTCAGGTCATACAATACCAAATCTGCCTGTTTTCCCACTTCTAGAGAACCAATTTCACCCGCCATCCCTAGCCCGATCGCGCCACCCAAGGACGCAAGTTCAATCGCTTGGCGCGGCGTAACCCAGTGGGTATAGTCTAAATCAGTGACGTTGTGCAAAATAGTGCCAATTTTGATTGCCTCTAACACATCTTGCGAATCGTTACTGGCAGCACCATCGCAGCCAAAAGCAACATTAATCCCTGCTTGGCGATATTTCAAGATTGGAGCAACTCCGCTACCTAACCGCAGATTACTTAAGGGGTTGTGGACTACGGTGGAACGGGTGGTTCCTAAGAGGTCAATGTCGTGTTCATCTAGCCAAACACAGTGGGCAAGAGATGTTTGAGAACCCAAGAATCCCAGTTGCTTGAGATGTTCGACAGCACTACAGCCATACTTTTCGTGCGCCAAAAGTTTCTGCGCTTTTGTTTCGAGCAGATGGGCATGACGGCAAAGAGTGTGGCGATCGCTCAACTCTACGCAACCCTCAAACAGCGCATCGGAACACAACTGAGCGCCCGTCGGAGCGACCATGATTGAAATTCCTTCGGTTGGACGATGAAACTGGGCGATCGTCTCCTGCAAAAACTCTAAGGTTGCCGCTGCTGATCGCAAATAGGTTGGGTGCTTTGGTTCTGTGCCACCGCAGGGAATCCCCGATTCAAACACTTCATCTTGAATCAGTGGACCCACAAAAGCGCGAATTCCCACTTCTCTGTAAGCTCGAACCACCGCTGCAACGGTTTCTAACTCTCGACCCGGAATCAGGACTAAGTGATCTACAACCGTCGTTCCGCCCGTGAGCAGGGTTTCCACCGCAGTTCCCACGGCGCTTAGATAAATCTGCTCCGGATCAAGCGGCGTAAAGTCATACAGTTCTGCCAGCCAAAGTTCCAAAGGATAGGGCGGAATCATGCCGCGTTGCCACATTTCTGAAGAGTGCGTGTGGGCGTTGACAAAGCCAGGGAGTAACAGCTTGTTGCGACCATCGATCGCAGTTCCCAAAATGTCTAAATTGGGGGAGATCGCTGCGATTCGTCCTTCCACAATCTGGACGCTGACCTCTTCATACCCTTGATCTACCGGAATTAAAACATGTTCAATTGTAAAATTCACCTGCATTAACCCTGCTGCATTTTTTCCATTGTTTCAGGTCAAGTCTGCTTTCAAACAGACCCAGTTGGATGAATGATATCGATATTAGGGGCGTTGCTGAATCTAGATATGAAATTCGTAGGGGCAATCCCTTGTGGTTGCCCTGATCCCAGCAAGGGTAGGCACAAGGCGCTACCCCTACCAATGAAAATCATGGTGGTTGCCCTGATCCCAGCAAGGGTAGGCACAAGGCGCTACCCCTACCAATGAAAATCCTGTCTGCATCAGCAATGCCGATTTGAATACTTGGTTTTGAAGCTGCGTTTTAGACGCGCAATCATTAGCTTCAGAAGAACTATGCATGATCACCAATTACGTCATCGAGATCGCTTTTCTACCTTTAGAAGGATTTTCTGAAAGCTAACTAACATTGCCCTGTATGCTAATACCAACTCTTTTGGCTAGTTGGTTAGATGTTTCCCATTAGCGACGATAATCCCGGAAAAACGACTCCCTACGTTACTTATGCCTTAATAGCGCTAAACGTATTGGTGTTTCTTTATGAGATTACCTTATCTCAACCTCAGCTAGAGCGCTTTTTCTACTCAGGAGCCGTCATTCCCGCTCAGTTGACTGCTAGTTTTGAAGGCGCGCCTGGGGCACGGGCAGAATTACCTGAACTGACAACGTTGATTACCTCTCAATTTCTTCACGGCGGCTGGCTACACATTTTTGGCAATATGCTGTTTCTCTGGATTTTTGGCAACAATGTGGAAGATGAATTAGGACACTTTAAGTTTTTAGTGTTTTATCTCACCTGTGGCGTTATGGCGGTTTTGACCCAATGGTTTTTCTCACCAATGTCGGCAATTCCATCGTTGGGAGCAAGTGGCGCGATCGCGGGAGTGATGGGTGCCTATATTGTTCGCTTTCCCTTAGTGCAAATTCTCACCATCGTGTCGGTTTTTCCATTGCGGGTGCCTGCTTTTATCTTTCTAGGCGTTTGGTTTTTGCAACAGGCGGCGTATAGCTTTGCTAGTTTAGAAGTCCGCACCAATATCGGTATGGAAAGCGGCGGGATTGCTTACTGGGCACATGCTGGCGGGTTTGTATTTGGGGCACTCATTGCCCTCTTGTTTGGGATGCGTCGCGAACCCACTGTGATTGCGGAATAGAATACTGACTGAAGAACGGGCTGAAAACCCGATGCTGTGAGGCACAATGGTAAAGTTCTCTCTCGGCTGTCCCCTATGCCTGCGCCTTTAGATGCCCGACAACACTCTCCCGCCACGCTGCGTAATCGTGAGCCTATTCTGGCAGTGTTGCAGGCGGTTTTGCCACCTACGGGTACGGTGCTAGAAATTTCCAGCGGTACGGGGGAACATGCGGTGTTTTTTGCCCCACGGCTACAACCGCGCTACTGGCTGCCTTCTGACCCAAACCCGATCGCCCGTGCCAGTATCGTTGCATGGCAAGCAGAACTGCCATCCGATACGTTGTATCCACCTATATTTTTAGATGTGCGCGATCGCGTTTGGGCAGTGGAGCAGCCTGAAATGAAACTGCATGAGCCGATTTGGGCGATCGCGAACGTCAACATGATTCATATTTCTCCTTGGACTGCCTGTCTAGGATTAATGGCTGGAGCAGAGCGCATCTTGCCCGAAGGCGGCATTTTATATTTGTATGGTCCGTTTAAGCAGAATGGTGAGCATACTTCCTCTAGCAATGCTCAGTTTGATCAGAGTTTACAACTGCAAAATCCTGAATGGGGTGTGCGTGATTTAGAAGAAGTGACTGCTGTTGCGGAGGCACAAAACCTGACGCTACTGAAAACGGTTGCCATGCCTGCCAATAATTTGTCTGTGGTATTGCAACGGCGTTAGAGGAGTTTTGAGTTTTGAGTTTTGAGTTTTGAGTTTTGAGTTTTGAGTTTTGAGTTTTGAGTTTTGAGTTTTGAGTTTTGAGTTGGAGATGGGAGTACAGAGTTTTGTTATCCCTGACCTCTGTTCCCTATAATCAGCGATCGCGTTCTTTCACCAAATCACAGGTTGGCTGCCAAGAGCCTCCAAGCTCAGCCATTGATTGGCTTGCCACCAACTGGACGCTGCCGTCTTTGCCTACTATCACGCGATCGGCTTCTATTAGAGGAGAAGGGAGGGAGTTTTGAGTTGGGTCGGAGGGGGGAATACTGCCTGATCTCACTTCGACCCAGGAGGCAATGTCTTCGCCACTCTGCAACGGATCGAAGGGATTTTCTGGCAAGCCACCCCGCCCGGTTACTGTAAACGAACTCCGCCGAAAGCCGCTCCCTACCGCACATTTCTGATCAATTCGGTTGGATGGATCGACTAATCCGCCGGGTAACTGCTGCAATCCGCGACTGGGATCAATACCTAAGGTGTTAATGGCGACGACTCCGTTTATGCCAAAGGTGGAACTGGCGGTAATGTCGCTGAACTCTGTTAGCCTTGGGCGAAACTGTAAGCCATAAATGCCCTGGGTGGTAATGTTGACCCGACCACCGCTGCCCGTAAATGCATTGGCGGTAATATCGCTGTTCTCGCTCTTTACCCCAACAATGAATCCTTTGGGAGCATTAATGGTAATGTTGCCGCCGTTGCCCCCAAATTGATCACTCCCTGCTGTGGTTGAAATTTGGCTACCGTATCGCAGGAGGAGGAGATCGCGCACATTTAAAGAGATATTGGCACCATCGCCGGAAACTGAGGTAGCAGTGATCGAGCCGCGATCGAGCCGAATATTGTGGGCGGTGATGTCGAGATTGCCAGCACTGCCATTACCAAAAGCGCTGGAACTGACCGTTGCTCGATTAGTGACGCTGAGGGAGTCTGTCTCCACAGAGATATCCCCACCGCGTCCGCTGCCTGTCGCCCCAACTTGGCTAGCAATCCTACTGGCAAGTTGACCATTCGGGTTGGTGCCATCTAGGGTAATGGTGTTGGCGATCGCCCGGATATTTCCAGCGTTGCCATTACCAAACGTACTGGCAGAAACCGCTGCGCCATTGGTCACGCTCAGGGAATCCGTCTGCACGGTAATGTCTCCACCCCTGCCACTGCCCGTGTTCTCAACTTCACTCAGCAGCCCGCTAGAATTTTGACCATCCGGGGAGGTGCCATCAAGGGCGATCTCATTGGCAGTGACTCGCACGTTTCCGCCATTGCCAGTCCCCGCTGTACCCGCAGAAATGGTTGCGCCATTCGTGACGCTGAGGGTCTCCGTCTCAAGGGTAATATCCCCGCCATTTCCACTTGCCAATTGGGTTGCCGTACTATTAATTGTGCTGGGAACTAGACCATCCGGGGAGGTGCCATCAAGGGCGATCGCATTTGCTTTCACCCGCACACTCCCTGCATTGCCGTTGCCCACTGTGCTAACAGCCACCAATGCGCCATTTGTCACGCTGAGAGAGTTCGCTTCAATCGTCACAGTGCCGCCATTGCCGCCTGTGCGGGAAACGGTGGCACTATTAATAGCGCTGGGAACCTGCCCACTGGGGTTGAAGCCATCAACAGCAATTCTATTCCCTTTGACCCGAACACTCCCGGCATTCCCCTCACCCCTTGTGCCAGTGGAGATTCCTGCGCCCCTAGTCAGTGTGAGAGAATCAGCTTCCACAGATATATCTCCACCATTTCCACGCCCTGTGAACCCCACGCCCCCAGAAATTCCACTGGCAAATGGAGTATTGGATGCAGTGTTATCGAGCGTAATCGTCTGACCTATCACCCGGATATTCCCCGCATTCCCAGTACCCAGCGTAGTGGCAGAGATTAACGCCCCATTGGTCACCGTCAGGGAACCCGTCTCAATGGCAATATTTCCCGCATTTCCAGTGCCCGTTTGGGCAACTTGACTGCCAATTCCACCAGCAAATTGACCGTTGGATGCAATGCCATCCAGGGTAATGGTGTTGGCGGTAACCTGCACATTTCCGGCATTCCCATTCCCAAACGTGTTGGTAGAGACTGCTGCCCCATTGGTGACACTGAGGGAACCCGTCTGAACTGTGACATCTCCACCGCGTCCCCGACCGCCATTCAGAACTTGGCTAGCAATCGTGCTTGAACTTTGACCATTGGGGGTTGTGCCATCAAGAGTAATAGTGTTAGCGGTGACTCGTACATTTCCCACCGTACCCATACTCCCAACAGTAGTAGAGATATTTGCCCCATTCGTAAGCTTCAGAGTGGCAGTTTCCACGGTAACATTGCCACTGCGTCCTCTACCAGGATTAAGAACTGAACTATTAATTTCACTGGGAAGTAGACCGTTAAGGGGAATGCCATCCATATCGATAGAATTGGCTGTGACTTGCACATTTCCCGCACTGCCAATGCCACCCACAAACGCTGAAATTAGTGAACTCTCGCGCATTTGAATATCAGCGGCAGTGACGCGGACGTTGCCAGCTTGCCCCGTTGTAAATGCGTCCACTGTATTGGCAATACCACTGTTTTGAGTTAATTGCAGAGTGGCAGTGGCATCAACGGTGACATCGCCCACTTGATTCGTCGCTGCATTGCCCAGTAAAAACTGGGTTCCCGAAAAGATAAGACCCTGATTTAAGAGAATGTTGCGCCCGGTCACTACCACATCTCCCCCCACATTACCGGCTGCTGCGCTAGCTCTCGACTGATTGCTTAAGGTGATATCTCGACGCGGCTCACCCGTCGCCAAATTGAGACTCAGGCGATCGCCATTTAGCCGCAGTCCCACTGTGCCAAGCTCACCGACACTGGCTAACTCCAGCCGTTGTCCGGCAGTAATGATGGTTGAGTTATCCAGCGTGATGTCGCCACCAACAAGAGCAAAGTCGGTAAACAGACTATTGATCCCTGCAATAATTAGCATCCTGGATTGAATTGTTCCTGGTGTTTGTCCCATTTGCAAGCCCACAGGTACACTCACCGTCAACAGGGGGGTTGCAGTCTGATTGCGAGTGTCAAACACCGTTCCATCCTGAAACAGCATTCGCTCTGCCGTGCTTGCCAGGAAAGAGCCACCCACAAAGATGCGGGCATTGGGACCAAAGACGATGCCATTGGGATTGAGCAGAAAGAAATTTCTGGGAGCCAAGTTAAAGGTGGGATCGAGGGTTGCGATCGTGCCATTGATATTGGAGATAAAGGGTTGCCCCACGCCTGTCACTCGCACAATCACATTTTGGATCGCGGGATTGGTGATAAACGCGGCAACATCTCCATTGGGTAAGGAAAATTGCTGAAGGCTATGAAATAGATTATTGCCTCGCGTGGTGCCGTTGATAATTCCGCAAGTGCCACCTGCTCCAGCACAGGCACCGATCGCCTGAGTGCCCAAGGTGCCATCTGGCACAATTTGCGCTTGAACTGATAAGGAAAGAAGTGTGGCGGAAACAACAGCGCTGGCAGAGGTGAGACAGCGTGACAGGCTCAACGGCATAATCGGCAACAGTAAAGTTTCCGTAATTCTACCAGCGATCGCTGAGAGGCAATGTTTTGTTTCTGTGAAAATAAAGAGATCGATCTAGCCCTACGATTGATCCTTTTGATGGTGCGCGATCGCAGGATAGGTTGACTCAAGCACTCAAATGGTGACTCAAGCACTCAAATGGTGACTCAAGTACTCAAATGGTGACTCAAGTACTCAAATGGTGACTCAAGTACTCAATGAGTACCAGCCGTAAATGATCGAGGGTTTCAACGGATTGTTTCAGCTTGGGATAGGAGCCTGGGCTAGTAAAATACCAGGCAGCAACATAAGGAACCTCCAGCAAAATCAATTGCCGCAAATGTTCAATGGGTGTCTGAGGTTGATCCGGGTAATGGTTTGCTAAAACCTGAGTAGCGTATCCTTGAACGTAGGCAGTATAGAGTTCAACCACCCCCAAGATCGAGAATTCCTGGTCTTCTTCCCAGGTTGCAAGTAATCGCCGCTCATCTCCCATCCCAAGATACTCACCATCTAAGCGCTCCGATAGATTACGAATTTGCTCACGAATTGGATCGTTGATTTCAGGCGTTAGCAACTCTAAATTGTACATAGGTTATTCGTTCTCGCCATAGGTCACAATCTTGCCATTGCGCTCAATTAAAAACTGGTTTCCTCGATTCCAGCGCGTTGCATTATTCGGTAAGTCTTTCCTTTTAGCACTCTTCTTATTGAAGTTTGCCGCTTTCCTCAAATATTTCAAGTAGTCGTTCTTAAACCCATGCTTGTCTGCATGTTTGACAATGCTGGTTGCCAACGTTGGATACGTGGCTCTATCCCAGTCTGCCATTAAGCTCTCCATTTCTGCGATTTCTGCTTCCGTACAGTGTTCAAAAAGAATACTTTCGTAGAAATCCAGAAATTCGTTGCCTGGGTTCATGGAAATGTTCGCAGTGCTTGGTCTGATGAGATGTCTGAAACCATTTGGGCAAGGGTAGTACGAAAGAACAGCCTGAATCGCTGGAGCATCCGCCAAGATACGCACAAGACGCTATTCCTATAGTCAGAAATACGTCAAATAATCATACTTGCAGTCAGCAACGCCCTAGCATTTTTTACGTTGCCAACTCGTTTGCTTTTTTGGCAAGATCCACATCTTTTTGAGTAATACCGCCTGCGTCATGAGTCGTCAGGTCAATAGTGACGCGGTTGTAGACATTGAACCATTCAGGATGATGTCCCATGGATTCGGCAACCAGTGCCAGACTCGACATAAATCCAAAGGCTTCCACAAACGATGGAAACTGATATTGACGGTGCAGTTTCCCGTTTTGGACGCTCCAGTTATCTAACTGACCTAAAGCAGCATCAAGTTGATTGGGAGAGAGAACAGAGGCGTTCATGGTGGCGATATTTTGAAAAGTTGGTTTGTTGGAAGTAGACGCAGATGTGGCGATCGCTAGAGTTTCATGCAAAAAGCTTGACGCAATCAATGGAGTTGCAGAAAACCTGAGAGACTGACCAAACGTCCCAATTCCAACAAACAAGAATAGAGCAACTAACTTCAGCCAATGACGTAACAAAGTTCGATGAAAACCTCGACAATCCATGGAAAAGCACTTAGAAATGACCTAAAAGCGGGCTAAAGCGATCGCCAAAAAATTTGGAACCCCAAAACCCTACTTTGCAGCCGTTAGGCGACTCAATATCATCACTAGCGATCGCTACTTAGACTTGAGATTCTCAATTGCCGTTTCCACGGAACCTTGAAGCGCCAAAAACTGCTCCAAACGCACAAGCTTTACGGTTTGGGTGACGCGAGGATTGGTGACGATCTGTAGAGTGCCGCCCGCAGTTTGAACCTTCTTGGCTAGTTGAACTAAAGCGCCCAGCCCAGAACTATCAATAAAATCAATTTTAGATAAATCCAAAATGAAGTGTTTGGGTCCTTCTTCTACGCATTGAGTGAAAACAGAACGGAATTTTGGCTCGGAGAAAGCATCCAAAAGACCTGTGAGGCGAAATAGTTGATAATCGTCCTTGACATCGCGTGTGCCTCGCAAGCTTACAGTCAAGGTTAGTGGCTCAGCAATAAAACCCTCCTAGTGGTGATAGCCCAAATTTAGACGCTTCAGTATACACTCTCCAAGTTCAATTGAACAGAGCGATCCTACGCTGAAGTTCAGAATATTTTAGCACCCTGGTTTCTGATCAGGCAGGTTTTTTGAAAGGGTTTCGGAGGGCTAAGAAGTTAAATCACCTAATGTGTAACTAATTGCCCTCACCCCAAACCCCTCTCCCTTGGGAGAAGCAGGGCGGTTTTATTGTGAGGGTAGGAAAGTGAGGATGGACTGAAATCCTATATCAGTATCAGTCCATGACCCTCAT